>JAPOOT010000303.1 GCA_026713285.1 Gemmatimonadota bacterium
GGAAGCCAAACTGCTCGGCGTGGCCTTCACGCGGACGGGGATCATGACCAGCGCGCCTTACCGCGTGATCGACCCAGGACACTGGGTCTTCGAAGGTACTGGGGTTAAGGAAGGGGATATCTTCGGCGAGGCCAGCCTGCACGAACGGGTCCCCGGCGGCGCGTCGGGACACGAGACCGACAAGATTACCCCGAGTTCACCGCCGAACACTCACCTGATCGCCAAGGGCACCAACCTGGATGACGGCGGCGCCGAGATGGTCGTGCATGAGACGGAAAGCGGCGGAATGGTCTTCTCGGCTGGATCGATTACCTATCCGTCGTCGATCCTCGTCGACGACGTGGTATCGCGGGTCACGTCCAACGTGCTGAAGCGGTTTCTGGGGGACTGATTGCGGTTTGCTCAGGATTTGGGAGCGCAGGTGCAGCTGCTCCGACGGATCAATTCGTGGACGTCAACCCTACAACTTCCTCTGGTAAACCCCCGTCACCCGGTGGTTCGTGCCTTTTTCGAGTATCAGGTCCGCCCGTTCGCGGGTCGGGATGATGTTTTTGCGAAGGTTCACCAGGTTGATGTCACGCCAGATTCCCCTGGCCGTTTCCACGGCCTCTTCCGTACTCAGGCCGGCGTAGTGATGGAAGTAGGACTCGGGATTCCGGAACGCGGTATCGCGGAGTCTTAAGAACCGGTCGACGTACCACTGCGCCAGGTCGTGTTCCTCGGCTTCCACGTAAATCGAGAAATCGATGAAGTCGGAAACGAAGACGCGGGGCGATGCGTCGCCGGTCATGTGGTGGCCGGTCTGCAGGATGTTCAACCCCTCCAGGATGATGATATCGGGCTGCGTGATCGTCTTTTCGACGCCGGGCACGATATCGTAGATCAGGTGTCTGTACACCGGAACGGTGACCGTTTCGCGGCCCGACTTCACGTCCGCCATCATCCGTACCAGCCGCCGGAGATCGTAGCTCTCCGGAAAGCCCTTCCGCTGCATGAGTCCTCTTTCCTCCAGGACCCGGTTGGCATACAGGAATCCGTCCGTGGTGACCAGGTCCACCCGGGGGTGGTTCGGCCAGCGGCTCAGCAGTGCCTGCAGAATACGCGCCGTCGTGCTCTTTCCCACCGCCACGCTGCCTCCGATACCGATTACGTAGGGCACTTTGGCGGCCGGTTTGCCGAGGAAGGTGTCCATTACCCGGTACAGGTGCTGGGCCGCGCCTACGTGCAGGTTGAGAAACCGCGACATGGGCAGGTACACCTCGGCGACCTCGTCGAGGTGGACCATCTCGTTGATGCCGTGCAGTTCCTGCAGGTCTTCTTCCGAGAGCGTCAGCGGCGTAGCGGCCCTCAGTTCCGACCACTCGTCGCGGGACATGTAGTTGAAAGGGGACAGGGATGACGATGGGGACATGGCGTCCTTCCGAATGGTTCCAATGGGACCACTGATCTATTGCGGGCTTGCCCGCGGACCGGCCGGCCGATCAGTCTATCACGGCCCTTTCGACCGTCTGTTGTTCCAGCAGTTCCGGCACGGGTTCCGCCCCCGCGCCGGGCGTATCGGATAGGACCATCTGGGACGGACCCGAAAGCTCCATCCGCGGCGCGCTCAGGTCCTGTTCGTAGAACCGCGTACTTGGGAAAACGTCCGACGGGTACTTCATGTTGGGCAGCGTCGCCAGGGCTTTGCAGAAGGACGCGCCCAGGGCCGATTCGAGCATGCCGCCCGTCCAGCAGGGTACGCCCTCCTCTTCGCAGATCCGGTTGACCTCGAGCGCCCGCGTTACCCCGCCGACCCGCGCGGGCTTGATATTGATCCAGCGCGCGGCGCCGATGCGGATCGCCTTACGGGCCCTGTCGGGTGACGTAATGCTCTCGTCCAGGCATATCGGCGTCTCGATCGCATTTTGCAGTTCGGCGTGGTCGACCAGGTCGTCGCGCATCAGCGGTTGCTCGATCATGGCCAGGTTGTACCGGTCCAGTTTCCTGAACATGGGCAGGTCGTCCAGCGTGTATCCGCTGTTGCAGTCGATGTGAAAAACGGGGTCCGGGAAAGCCGATCGGACCGCCGCGATCATTTCGAGATCCCAACCCCGGCTGTACTTCAGCTTGATCCGCTTGAACCCGGCCTCCACGGCCTGTTCGATATTGCCCAGCAGCATGTCGATGCTGTCCTGTACGCCGAAGTCCGCGCCGACCTCGATGACCGGCCCCTTGCCGCCAATCACCTGCCAGAGCGGCTTGCCTTCAATCCGGGCGTGCAGGTCCCACCACGCCGCGTCCAGGCCGCCCTTGGCGAAGTAGTTGCCCGCGACCCAGGCGCACGTCTCGTGCAGGTCCCGGCCGCTGTCGACCCGCCTGCCGACCAGCAGGGGAGCGAGCACGTCACGGGTCACGGCGTATACACCGGCCGTGTATTCCGGGCTGTAAGTCGGGCGGGCGAGGGGAGTCGTCTCCCCCCAACCCACGGCATCGCCGGCATGCATTTTCACGAGCACGCTCTCGATGACGTCGTCGCTGCCGTAGGCCGTGCGCCACGGATAGATCAGGGGCATGGCGACGTGATACAGCTCGACCGCGTCGATGACGGGCATTGCGTCCTTACCCTCTCAGATCGGACAGCAACCGGCCGGTGACCGCTTCGGCGAAGGCGGGATCGTTGATGTTGCAGTCCATCTCCGTCACCGTCACGTCGCCGGTTACATTGGATTTGATTGTGTCGTAAAGGGCCTGGTCGGCTTCGGGCCACCAGAACTCGTTCCCCGGGCTGTCCAGGATGGATACGCCCTTCAAGGGGAGAAAGATCGACACCGGCCCACCGGAGGCGTTGGCCTTCTCCGCGATGATCTCGCCGAGGCGGACATTCTCCTCCACGTTGGTCCGCATCAGGGTGATGTTTGGATTCCATTTGTGCAACTTGCGGTTCCGGTACTTCTCCGGCACCGTGTCCGGCGCCCAGAAGTTGACCATATCCAGGCAACCCGGCACGATCACCTGTGGAATGCCCGCCCTGCCCGCGGCATCCATGCGTTCGGGACCCGCCGTCAGGACGCCTCCGGCCAGTTCGTCGGCCCATTCCGTGGTGGTGATGTCGAGTACGCCTTCGATCAGGCCCTCGTCGATCAGGCCCTCCATGGTTCGGCCCCCCGCGCCGGTGCAGTGGAAGACAAGCACCTCGTAACCCGCTTCTTCCATGATGGCCCGGGCCTGGTCCACGGCTTCGGTGGTGTTGCCGAACATGCTGGCGGTGATCAGCGGCTTGTCATCTGCCGCTTCCTTCACCTCCGTTTCAACCATCCCCACGATCGCGCCCGCGGCGTTGGCGAAGATCCGCCGGCTGATGCGGTTGATTCCGGCCACGTCCACGACGGAGGGGATCATCGACACGTCCTTGATCCCCACGTAGTTGGTCGTGTCTCCCGCCGCCACGGTGGACACCATCACCTTGGGCACCCCGACGGGCAGCGCCCGCATGGCGCTCGTGCCCACCGCGGTGCCGGCGGAACCGCCCATGCTGATGATTCCATCGAACACGCCGGCTTCATACAGGCCCTGCGCGACCTCCGCGACGCCGGCCGCCATGGCGTCAACAGCCTCGCCGCGGTCGCCGCGCTTCTTCAACGCTGCTATCGTCGTGCCGGCGGCCTCTGCGACCTTGTCCTTCGACACGTCCGCTTCGAAGGCGGAATCCCCGATGACGCCCGTATCGATGGTCAGCGTCCCGAGTCCTCGCCGTTCGATCTCGTCTTTGACGAAGGCGAACTCATCTCCCTTGGTATCGAGCGCACCTACGATGGCAATGGTTTTCGGCATGGACATTCCTCGCAATTCAGCCGTCGATTGGTGGACCAATCCTTCATAATCCAACATTTCAAGTTACAGGTACGCGAGGTAATTGTACATAGCTTTATATAAGGCGTCTCGAGGTCAAAACACCGCGGTCGCTACGCTTCTTGACACCTTAGACATCCGGTGAACAGGCATTCCGGGACGGAGAACTGTTGTACTTTGGCGTCCGAGTATGGAAAATCCGGTATCCAGGGGTGGTTTGGAACAATCCCCTTGACATGGATGGAAAACCATTACTTATTACGTAACGAATAAAGTCATGGAATTGCCCTGGCATGAGGATGTGACATGCGATGAATGGTCTAACTTGCGGTGAACGGTTCAACTCTTGGATATCGTCTTCAGATCGCAAAAGCTTGCTCAGGTATTCAATTCCGAGTACGACCTCAAGAAGAAGTACGGGGCAAAGGGTTCACGGACCTTCATGATAAGAATGTCCGTTTTGAGAAACGCCCGGACTTTGGAAATCGTACCGAAAACCCCGCCTGACAGGTGTCACCAGCTAAAGGGTCGTCGTAAGGGACAGTTCGCGGTGGACCTGGATGAAACGCGAAGGCTGGTCTTCAAACCGAACCATGAACAGACTCCCCTTTCAGACGATGGCAGTATAGACTTGAACGGCGTGACGGCAATTATGATCCTAGATGTAACGGACTATCATTGAAGGTGGAGACACACTCGATGTAACGGACTATCATGAAGGTGGAGTTACAAGGGACTTACACTGAAGGAGGGGATCGTGGCGTCGCAGAAAAGCCAATACCGGCCAGACTACGCGGTGTCGCCGGGATGGGTCCTGGAAGAGAGATTGGACGCGCATGGCATGACGCACGCTGAATTCGCTCGCAGGTGCGATCGTTCACCGAAGCTCATCAGCGAGATCATCGCCGGGAAGGCTCCGATCGTACCAGAGACCGCTTTTCAATTTGAATTGGTGTTAGGCGTTGATGCCAGTATCTGGTTAGGTATCGAGGCTGACTATCGTCTTTACGGGATCCGTGCGGCTGCCGAAAAAAAAGCAGAAGCCGCAGGCTCGTGGTCCAGGTCATTTCCAGTTAAAGACCTTGCAAAACGAGGGGTAATCCGAAAATCGGCATCTACGGGTAAGGCGGCTTCCGAGCTACTGGCTTTCTTCGGCGTTGCATCAGTAAACGCATGGAAGATGAAGTATGAAAACGTAAACATCGCCTTTCGTCATTCACCGTCATTCGAAAGCGACAGGGCAGCTTTGACGGCCTGGCTCAGAATCACCGAGATAGACGCCCAGGATCAGGACTGCGGCCGCTACGACGTGGCCAGGTTCAGAAAGGCGCTGGCTCAAGTACGCCACCTAACCCGGACACCGGTCCGTGAGGCTTTAAAGAACGCCAAAACACTTTTAAATGAGGCCGGGGTTGCCTTGTCGTTGGTCAAGCCATTGCCAAAAACAAGGGTGAGTGGCGCTGCATGGTGGGTTTCCCCCAACCGGCCAGTTGTTGCGCTCAGCGGGCGTCACAAAACAGATGATCATCTATGGTTCAGCTTGTTTCACGAAGCCGCACATATCATGCTGCATGGAAAGAAAAACGTGTATGTCGACGGATCTAACGGAGGGTCCGACGAAATCGAAACTGAAGCGAACCAGTGGGCGGTCAATTTGCTGATACCAGGTGCTGCCTGGAATGGTTTTTTAGCCAGGGGAAGTTTTCGCAGTAGAGATGTGTGTGATTTTGCGGACGAACTCCAAATCGCGCCAGGTATCGTGGTAGGGAGACTTCAACATACGAAGCAGATCGAATGGAACCACCTTAATCGTCTTAAAACACGGTTGCGATGGTCGGACGAGTAAGAGAAAGGGAAACAGCATCCCGATTGTGGTGCTTCAACCAATTGGCTTTCATACCTGAACCAAAAGTGCCTCCATGCCCATCCTGCGGAGGACTTCTGCACCACGTCCGGGGCGTCCGGTATTGCTGCGCGTCCTGCCAGGAAGATTACGGACTATTCCGAAAGCGCGCTCCGTACACGGGTACGCATTGCGTCCGGCTTCAGTCGCCTGCCCAGGTCAGACAGGCAGAGGAGGAACCGTAGCGGGAACCGTGCCTGACCGTTTCCCACGCTCAAGATGAACTGGTTAAAGAAGACCTGGGGATGGCTTCGGTGGCTGGCCGCGCTGGGCATCCTCGCCTACCTGTTCTATCTCTACAGGGACCAGTACGCCGATTTCATCCGCCGCGAAATCGACTTTACCTTTTTGATTATCGGCGTCGTGCTGGCCACGACGGCGACCGTGCTGGCCTTTTTCCGGTGGTTTCTCCTGGCGCGGGGCCAGAAACTGGTGCTGGGGTTCCGCGAGGCCGTCCGGCTGGGCTTCGTCAGCAACCTGTTCAACTACCTGGCGCCCGGGACCGCGGGCGGAGACATCGTCCGCGCCGTGGGCATCGCGCGGCGTCAGAAATCGAGACGGACCGTCGCCGCGGCCACCGTGCTGCTCGACCGGTTGATCGGCATGCTTGCGCTGTTCATCGTCGGATCGGCGGCTTCTCTGCTGAACCAGGATCTCTGGCATCACCGGGAGATCATGATCGCCGCCCTGGTCTTCTGGGGCGGCGCCCTGGCCGGAATGATCTGCCTGGTGATCTCGCTGCAGTCGCGGTTTCTGGAATGGACCCTCTATAAGCGGCTTACCCGTCTCCGGTACGCCGGTCCGTTTTTCGCCGAACTGGCCAACAGCCTGGCGCTCTACCAGACGCGGCGCAGCGCGCTGACCGAGGCCCTGCTCATCGGCCTGGCCGGACAGGTCTTCATGCTGTCGGCATTCTATTGCTGCGCGATGGCGCTCCTGCCCGGACCGGCCGCGCCGGATTACTGGGTCCACCTGATGCTGATCCCAGCGGCCGAGATCATCGGCACCTTCGCGCCGGTGCCAGGGGGCGTCGGCGCCCTCGAAGGCGCGGTCATCTATATCTACCACCTCGTCAGCACAACCGCGGACGGTGCCATCTCCGGAACGGTCGCCCAGGCCACGGGCCTGGCGGCCGCCCTCACGTACCGGATCGTGCGCGTATCCGTCGCCGCCCTGGGCGCCGGCTACTACATGGTATCGGATAGAAGCTGGAGGGAGAGGCTGAACATGGAGGGGACCTGACCGTACGGGCACGGAGAAAGTGCCTGGCTTGCAGGGCGCATCCCCGCACCCGGTCAGGGCCGAACCCCGGGTACTTTATTCCCCGGTGTCCGGCGGATCAGTAATCCGGATCATTACTTCGGGCGTCCAATTCCACTGAAATGCCGCTGCTCCCCGGGTGAGGAGCAGCAGCCGTTTCCACCGACTCACGAACAACCGCTTGTCGATCCACATTCCCTGCACACGTAGCAGGAACCGTTGCGGGTCATCAGGCTGCCGCAGTCCGAACAGGACGGGGCGTCGGCCTGGGCGGTATAGACCTCGTGTTCCTGGTTCTCCTGCGCGGTCATCGTCCGGTCCATGGCGTTCGAATGCATGGTGGAATCCATGTCCGTGTCCGCCACGATATCGGAATGACTGTCCTCGGGCAGGAACTTAAAC
>JAPOOT010000127.1 GCA_026713285.1 Gemmatimonadota bacterium
AACAGCCGATCGTGGAGATCCAGCCATGAAGCTTGCGGTCAACGGCAGGATGGACCCCGAACACCTCGACTTCGCCCGGCAACTGGGGGCGACGGACGTGGTGAACGGGGTACCGGACTGCGACCTCGCAAAGGGATACTACGATTTCCATGATTTGACGCTTCAGAAATCGCGCATTGAAGACGCAGGGTTGACCTGGTCGGTGCTCGAGGGCGTGCCCCCCGAGTGGTGCGACAACATCAAGCTCGGACTGCCGGGCCGTGACGAGCAGATCGAGAACTGGTGCAGGACAGTGGAAAACATGGGCGCGGTGGGGATTCCCGTTCTCGGTTACTTCTTCAGCCTGCGCAACGTTGGCGGCAATTATGGACTTCGCACTTCCAAATCGACCCGGAGCAGAGGCGGTGCGATCGTCACCAGTTTCGACTATGCGCAGGTTAAAGGTGCGAGGCAGGATTACTGGTACCCGCCCATACCCCATGACCTGGAGCTATCCGACGAGGACATGTGGAACAACATAACCTACTTTCTGAAGGCGGTCATACCGGTGGCTGAAAAAGCCGGAGTGCGCATGAGCCTGCATCCCGATGACCCGCCTGTTTCGCCGATCGGCGGAATCGCCCGCGTCTTCCGCAGCCATGCAGCGCTGAAACGGCTTGTCGACATCGTACCCAGTGAATACAACGGCCTGGGTTTCTGCCAGGGTACCGTTTCGGAAATGCCGGGCGACGCGCTCGACGCCATACGGTACTTCGGGAAGCGCGGTAAGATCAACTACGTCCATTTCCGATTCGTCTCGAATCCCGTCCCCGCGTTCTCCGAAACGTTCATCGACCAGGGCCACGTCGACCCCATGGAGTCCCTCCTGGCCTACGAGGAGGCCGGTGTGGACTGTCCGATGATCGACGATCACGTGCCGCGGTTGGTTCTTGATCCGGATGGCCTTCATCAAACTTCCCGGGCGTACGCGCTAGGCTATATGAAGGCGCTGCTGGACAACGTCGGACGCATCGGAAACGGAAAAACGCATTCATGAAACCCCCATCCCTGTTGTCCTTCGAGGCCGTCGTCGGTCATTCCGATCCGGGCATCTACGACATCCGATCCAGTGCGCCCGGTCCGGAGGGCAGCTTGCCGCTCACCGACGACATGTTGCGGGAAAGCCCCAGCGGCGACCTGTTCGCGCTGTCCCAGAACGTGGGCATGGGGTGGAATCCCCGCGAGTTGAACCGCCGGCAGTACCTCATCCTCAGCACCCAGGGGGGTATCCGGGGCTCCGATGGAAGTCCGGTGGCGCTGGGTTACCACACCGGCCACTGGGAGGTGGGCCTGCTCATGCAGGCGGCTGCCGAGGAGTTGACCGCGCTGGGCGGCATCCCCTTCGGCGGCTACTGCACCGATCCCTGCGACGGCCGCACGCAGGGCACGCCTGGCATGATGGACAGTCTCCCTTACCGCAACGACGCGGCGATCATCTTCCGGCGGTTGATCCGGTCGTTGCCGACGCGCCGCGGCGTAATCGGCGTGGCCACGTGCGACAAGGGACTGCCGGCCATGATGATCGCACTGGCGGCGACCCATGACCTGCCGTGCGTGCTGGTGCCGGGCGGCGTTACGCTGCCGGCGGAAGAGGGCGAGGACGCCGGCAAGATCCAATCGATCGGCGCGAGGTACGCCCACGGTGAGATCTCTCTTGAATATGCGGCGGACATGGGTTGCCGCACCTGTGCGTCGCCGGGTGGCGGTTGCCAGTTCCTGGGCACGGCGGCGACCTCGCAGGTGGTCGGCGAGGCCTTCGGACTCTCGTTGCCCCACAGCGCGCTGGCGCCTTCGGGCCAGCCGATCTGGACCGACATGGCTCGGCGATCCGCACGAGCGCTGATGCGGCTCGACGCCGAGGGGCAGAACGTGAAGCGGATTTTGACCGAAGAAGCGCTTGAGAATGCCATGACGGTCCATGCCGCCTTCGGGGGTTCGACCAACCTGCTGCTGCACATCCCGGCGGTCGCCCACGCAGCCGGCCTGCGGCGCCCCTCGGTGGAAGACTGGACCAGGATCAACCGCCGGACACCCCGGCTGGTGGACGTGCTGCCGAATGGCCCCACGGGGTATCCCACGGTGATCGCCTTCCTCGCCGGCGGCGTGCCGGAGGTGATGCTGCACCTGCGGGAAGCGGGCCTGTTGAACGAAGAGGCGCTCACCGCGACGGGTGCGACCCTGGGGCAGGTCCTGGACTGGTGGCGAACGTCCGAAAGACGGCAGCTGGTCCGCAAGCGGCTGAAGAAGGTGGACGGGATCGATCCGGATGACGTCATCATGTCTCCCGAACGGGCAAGGAACCGGAAACTGACCAGCACGGTCACGTTCCCCCGGGGCAACCTGGCGCCGGAGGGGTCGGTCATCAAGAGTACGGCGATCGATCCGGACGTCGTCGACCCGGATGGCGTGTACCGGAAAACGGGACCGGCGCGGGTATTCACACGGGAACGGGACGCTATTGCAGCCATCAAAAGCCGGGGCGAGGACGGGATCAAGCCCGGCGACGTGTTGATCCTCATCTGCCGCGGACCCATGGGCGCCGGGATGGAAGAAACCTACCAGATCACCGCCGCGTTGCGGCATTTGTCCTTCGGCAAGCACGTCTCCGTGGTAACCGATGCCCGATTCTCCGGAATATCGACGGGCGCCTGTATCGGCCACGTCGGTCCCGAGGCCCTGGCGGGCGGTCCCATCGGCAAAGTAATCGATGGCGATCTTGTCGAAATCGTCATTGACCGGAACAACCTGACCGGCTCCATCAACCTGGTCGGCAGCGATGGCCGCACTTTCGGCGTTGAGGAGGGTACCCGCCTGCTCGCCGATCGTCCGCCGCGGTCCGATCTCTCCGTCGATCCGAAGCTGCCCGACGACACACGTCTCTGGGCCATCCTGCAGCAGGCCGGTGGCGGCGCGTGGGGCGGATGTGTCTATGACGTGGACGAAATCGTTCGTCGCATGCAGAACGGTGAGCAGCATGCGGCGCAAGCGTCGACGCAGAAGACGGCGGCGCCCCCTGAGCAGTCACAGCCAAAGACGAAGGCAGGAAAAAATGGCAGATAGCCCGGCAATACTCGATCTGAAAGTGAGATACTTCCAGGACAGTACGCCCACCGGTGTCCCCTGCAGGGAAGAAAACTTCATCCGCAGGGAAATCCGGATGGAACTGCCCGTCGACCGGACGGCGCTTGTCCTGGTGGACCTGTGGAACACCCATTTCATCGACAGCTGGATCGAACGGGCCGCGCGGGTCACCCGGGAGGCGATCGTGCCGGCCATCGAATCGAGCCGGGATGCCGGGTTGACCGTGATTCACGCCCCCTCGCCCGAAGTGGCGCGGCAGTTTTCCCAGTCATCACGCAATCCGACGGCGCCCGGTCCGCCGGGCGGCGGCGCGGACTGGCCACCCCTGAAGTTCCGTGGCAGGGAAGGCGAGTACCGTGCCTACCGCGGACCTAGAAGCCAGCCGCCTGGGATAGGCATTCACTGGGACCCCATCAGCGACGACCTGAGCATTTCGCCGGCCGTGGAGGTCCGCGACGAAGACGTGGTGATCGCCAGCGGCGCCGAGCTACACGAGGTGCTGGCCGAACGGAACGTGCTTCACCTGGTCTATGCGGGTTTTGCCACCAACTGGTGCGTCCTGGGCAGGGACTACGGCATCCGGTCCATGGCCCGATACGGATACAACATCGTATTCCTGCGCGACTGCACGGCGGGCGTCGAGTTTCCCGACACGCTGGGCGAGCTCTTCGTGACGGAAATCGCGGTCCGGGAGATCGAGCAGCAGTTTGGCTTTTCTGCGTCAAATGAGGATTTCTTCGAGAGTTGCCGCAAGGTTTCAGAAAGG
Source organism: Gemmatimonadota bacterium (assembly GCA_026713285.1). Lineage (GTDB taxonomy): Bacteria > JAAXHH01 > JAAXHH01 > JAAXHH01 > JAAXHH01 > JAAXHH01. The sequence goes on from JAPOOT010000127.1 coordinate 3,887, forward strand.
AACGAAACTTGATCGTCGACACCCATACCCACTTCTACGACCCCTCCCGGCCGCAGGGCGTGCCGTGGCCGGACCGCGGCGACCCGTTTCTCTACCGGCGTATCATGCCCGATGATTTCAAAAGGAAAGCGCTGTCTGAAGGCGTCACGGGAACGGTCGTGGTGGAAGCCAGCGCCTGGGTGGAGGACAACCAGTGGGTCCTGGACCTGGCCGAGGCCGATCCCTTCCTGCTGGGCCTGGTGGGACACCTTGAACCTCCGGATCGCGGTTTCGAATCGGACCTGGACCGGTTTGCGTGCCATGATCTATTCTACGGCATCCGACTGGGCAAGGCGCCGGTGGACGACCCGGTGTATCTCAGGGCGTTGGAGCAACTCGCCGCCCACGACCTCACGCTGGACCTGCTCGTGGGCAAGGAGTGGCTGCCTGGCGTGGCTGCCTGCGCCGCGCGGTTTCCGGGACTCAGGATTGTGCTGAACCACCTCGCCCACGTGCCGGTGACCGGCGGTCGGCCGGATGACGAATGGGCATCCGGCATTAAGTCTGCCGCGGCCCATCCCAACGTATTCTGCAAGATATCGGGCATGGTGGAACTGGCGCAGGATACGCCGCCGCCGGAGGATCCGGCCTACTACAGACCGGTCCTCGATGTGCTCTGGCACGCATTTGGTGAGGACAGGCTGCTGTATGCCAGCAATTGGCCGGTATCCTGGAGATACGCTACCTACCGGCAGGTACAGTCTCTGGCCATAACCTGCTTCGAATCGAAGGGGCCGGACGTCCTGGACAAAATCATGGGGGGCAATAGCAGGGAAGCCTACAGGTGGGTTCCGCGCGGGTGACGTTCGTTCAACAGCGAGTGGCGTTCGTTCAACAGCGGTTGACGTTCGATCAACCGCGGATAACGTTCGTTCCACCCGCCTGCAACCGGTCCTCTATCGGCACGTATTCGCAGACATCGTCACCGGTGTAGATCTGGCGGGGGCGCGCGATTTTCTGGTCCGGATCGTCCAGCATCTCCGCCCATTGCGCCAGCCAGCCCACGGTGCGGGGAATGGCGAAAAGCACTGGGAACATTTCGAGCGGGAATCCCATGGCCTGGTAGATGAGACCTGAATAAAAGTCCACATTGGGATAGAGTTTGCGATTGACGAAATAATCGTCTTCAAGGGCGATCCGCTCCAGTTCCACGGCAACGTCCAGCAGCGTGTTCTTGCCGGTGACGCCCAGCACCCGGTGGGTCATTTCCTTGAGAATCCTTGCGCGCGGGTCGTAGTTCTTGTACACCCTGTGGCCGAAGCCCATGAGCCGGATATCCCCCTGCTTGACCTTTTTTATATGTGAGGGTACCCGGCTGATATGACCGATTTCCTGCAGCATATGCAGCACCTGCTCATTGGCGCCACCGTGCAGGGGGCCGTACAGCCCGGCCGCCGCGGCAGCCACGGAAACGTAGGGATCGGGCAGCGAACTGCCCACGCTGCGCATCGCGTTGGCACTGCAGTTCTGTTCGTGATCCACGTGCAGGATGAAAACCACGTCCAGCGCTTTTTCCAGCACGGGATCCGGCGAGTATTGTTCCGTCATCTTGTACATCATGGACAGAAAGTTGCCGCAGTAACCCAGGCCATTGTCCGGATAGGTATAGGGAAAGCCCTGACTGTGCCGGTAAGCAAAGGCCGCAATGGTCGGAATCTTGGCGATAAGCCGGTGGATCTGTTCGTTTCGTATGGCCATGTCGCGTATCTGCTTGGCTTCCGGATAGAATGTGGACAGCGCGGCAACCGTACTGATCAGGATCCCCATGGGATGGGCGTCGTACCGGAATCCGTCCATGAATTTCTTGATGTTCTCATGGACAATCGCGTGATGGGTGATGTCGTGTGACCATTCTTCGAGTTCGGCCCGTGTCGGCAGCATGCCGTGAACGATCAGGAAGGCGACTTCGAGAAAGGAACTTTTTACGGCCAGGTCCTCGATGGGATAGCCCCGATAGCGCAGTATGCCCTTTTCTCCATCGATGTGGGTTATGCTGCTCCGGCAGGAGGCGGTGTTGGTGAACGCCGGATCGTACCCCAGCAGACCGAAGTCGTCTTCAGACACCTTGATCTGTCGAAAGTCCGTGGTGGGGATCGCCGCGCCGTACCTGGGATAGGTCCCGTACATGATGGGAATCTCGTATTCCTTGCCGGTCCGATTGTCTATGACGGTCAACGTGTCGGGCATGCAGTACAACCTCCTGAAACTGGCTTGGGAAGGGAAACGGCACGGGGACTGGCGCGCCGTGAAACCAACAAGTTAAGTCGCCGCGGTATTCTGGTCAACCCAAATCAGTCTCGATACACACTCCAGTCGATCTATCTTCTACTACGGCGGGCACAGCCATGCCGCCGGAGTCATCGCATCCCATGACCGTCGCAAAAACCTAGACGCGGCAGCGGAGTTGAACCATGGCAATAGTCAATATACCCGCCGGGTACTACCAGCAATTCGATGCGGATTATGCACTTGAAACGCCGGGTCAGGGTTACGGGGGCTGGCATCGGTCGGAAATAAGGATCGACACCGACCACACGGCGTTTGTCGTCATGCACGCGTGGGATACGGGAAGTCCGGAGGAGTACGCGGGATGGTACCGCGCCGTCGAGTACTTTCCAAGAGCGGAGCAGATCTGCCGGGAGGTGTTTCCCCCGCTGCTCCAGGCTATCCGTGCGAATGGCATGAAGTTGTTCCACGTCGTGGGCGGCGGCCGGTATCACGAGAATCACCCGGGATACAGGGCTGCCGTCGAACTGGCGGGCCCGGAACCGGATCCGGTGGAGACGGTCGACCGCGATCCCGTTTACGAGGAACTGAAC
>JAPOOT010000272.1 GCA_026713285.1 Gemmatimonadota bacterium
ACGCGGTCGAGGAATCCGGTGACGGACCCCTCGGCGATTTCGAAACTCACCATTCCGCCATGTCCTTTCCACTGGGACCGTGCGATTTCGTGTCCGGGCGTGGAGGGTAGACCGGGATAATAGGTCCTTTTTACCCGGGGATGGGATTCCAGAAAGTCCGCCACGGCACGGGCGTTCAGGTTGTGCCGGTCCATGCGGATGGACAGCGTCTTGATCCCTCTGAGCAGGAGAAAGGCGTTCATTGGGCTCAAAATGCCGCCATAGGTGTTCCGGGACCGAAGGACCTGCTCACCCAGATCGGGATCGCGGGTCGTGATGATTCCGGCCAGGGCGTCGCCGTGTCCGCAGAGATACTTGGTGGCGCTGTGCAGCACGACGTCGGCCCCGTGGTCCATCGGGCGGAACAGATAGGGGGAGAGAAAGGTATTGTCAATCACGACCTTCGCACCGGCCTGGTGGGCCTTGCGGATGACCCCGGGCGTATCGATGATGTCCAGGTTAGGATTGGAGAGGGGTTCGAAGTAAACCACGTCCGTGGGCTTCTCAAGGGCCGCGTCGACCTGTTTCGGATCCCGCATGTCGATCAGTTCGGTATCGAAGCCTAGCCGGGGCAGCTCCTCGGACATGAAATGCCTGGTCCAGACGTAGCAGGTTTGGTGACACACGATTCTGGAGCCCGCGCGAATGAGCGTCATCACGGCCTGGGTGACCGACGCCATGCCGCAGGCGGTCGCGATGCTGCGTCCACCGCCTTCGAGCGCGCACATCTTCTCCTCGAAAGCGGTGAAAGTGGGATTGCTTCCCCGCAGATAGGCGCCGTCCACCGTGGTCGACTGGTAGATCGGCGTCGCCGACGTATTCTCCGCCTCACCCTCGTGAATGGAGCGGGTGATGAAGCCATGCTCGTCGTTCATTTCGTTTACCTTTCAACCAATCGAATAGCCTGGTTGGTCCCGGCGAATAGCCTGGTTGGTTCCGGCCGCCGGTGCCTGCAGTCGCCGCTCGATGGTCCGGACCTGCTCCCTACAGTCGCCGCTCGATGGCCCGCACCATGCGGTCGATTTCCTCCCGGCTGTTGTAAAAATGAGTGGAAATGCGGAAGACCGGCACGTCGTTGATGTGGAAGGCCACGGTCTCGATCTTTTCGTCGTCCCACAGTTCCTGCCGGATTTTCTGGAGATCGGCGCCTTCGATGGTGAAGGTCGTGATGAACCCGGACATCTCGGGATCGCGCGGCGTCAGGAAGCGTACGCCCCGGATTCGGCCGAGGCGTTCGCGCATGTAATTCACCAGGCCCCGACAATAAGTCCGGATGTGATCCCATCCGATCTCCTGCTGGAAATCGAGGGCCGTGCCCAGTCCGATGAATGGCGTCTGGTCCCGCGTGCCCATCATGTCGAACCGACTCGCGTTCGGATTGGGATGGGCGCTGGATCCCAGGATGAGCGGCTCGACCCGGTCATGGGCGTCGTCCGATACGAAGAGCATGCCCGTGCCTTTGGGGGAAAGCGTCCACTTGTGGAGGCTGGACGCGTAGAAATGGGGATTCCACTCGTCCAGATGCAGGGGAACCATGCTCACGGCGTGGGCGCCGTCCACCACGACCCAGATTCCATGCTCACGGCCGATTTCAGTCAGTTCCTTCACCGGCGTCACCATGCCCGTCGACCAATACACGTGCCCGAAGACCAGGGCCGCCGTACGCTCGTTTATTCCACTTTTGAATACATCGATGATCTGCTGCTTGTCGGTGATCTCCATGGGCAGATGCACCCTGCGGACGGTCATGCCGTGCCGTTCGGCTACGTAGTCGAAGCAGGCGTTTACCGCGCCGTA
>JAPOOT010000316.1 GCA_026713285.1 Gemmatimonadota bacterium
AAGATACAATAAGTGAAACTAAAACACAATTGCAGGCTCGTGTCAATCAGAATGTGGAGTGATGGTTCACCGCTGGAAAGGACTGATCACGATGTGGGTACATCGCATTCATCGAACTGCAGAATGCAATTCTCGAGCCGCTGCGTACTTGGCTGCTACGGATGTTTTACACCCGCTCCATCTCACTGGGTTTCCTGATCGGCATTACGTTGTAATTCCATTAAAGCGCGTACGCAACCTGGTCCACCTGGCCCATCCGAATATCCGGCTCACGGACCGTATGACCCGGCAGCCAGGGCAAGCATCGCCAAGACTACTGCAAGCAGGCAGGTCACCACGACCAGTACGCACATGCGGCGCAGGTCGCCGTCCTGGCCGCCTTCCGGATCGCCTTCGTCGCCGATCCAGGTCTCCGTAACCAGTATTCCATCCTGCCGGACCGGTCCGACCAGCATGGACACGGCCCGTCGGGCGCCTTCGAGGTCCCCGGCGCGATCGATGGCCAGGCCATGGCGGCAGAGGTCACTGAGCGCCACCATGCTGTAAATGACGAAGGCCTGATAGATCCCGTTCAGGGCCGGATGCAGATCGAGTAATCCGAGGGCCAATACCGCGCTGACGCCTAAACCGTCCTGTATTCAAACATCGTACGACTCGAGGTCCGAAGGAGAATTTGCATTGCGGTATTTCCACTATCCTGTAAATTGAAAGGACAATCGAATACAGCCGCAGGTGGCGGTTAGCGAAAACGCTGAAAAGGGAAGATGGTGCGAATCCATCACGGTCCCGCCACTGTGTTCGGGGACGAAACTCAAACTCGTCACTGCCGGTAAGGCTTGGCCAAATGACCGGCGGGAAGACTTGAGGAGTAGGACGATCCGTCAGTCAGGAGACCTGCCTGCAGGCTGTGCGAACGCTTCTCCGTGAGCAGAGAGGCCGAGCCCGGATGCGCATGCCCGCCGTCCCGACCCAGCCCTTCCATCATGGAGCGGCTGGTTTTTTTATGCCAAATCTCGGGATGATTCAGCGTGGATACGGCCATTAAAGTCGAGAACCTGTCCTGCGGGTACGATCGCCGCCCGGTGCTGGAAGGCCTGACCTTCGACCTGCACCAGGGCGAGATGCTGGGCGTGATCGGACCGAACGGATCCGGCAAAAGCACGCTGATCCGGGCGCTCACGCGCATACTGCCGCTGAGCCATGGACAAATCGAGCTGTATGGCAGGCCGCTTCATCATTACACCGTCCGCGAAATCGCCCGGCAGATCGCCGTGATCCCCCAGCTGACGCCCGCGACTTTTGCCTTCTCGTCGCTCGAACTCGTCATGATGGGGAGGACGCCGCACCTGAAGCGCTTCCGGAAAGAAGGTCCGGAAGACCGGGAAATCGCCCTCGAAGCCATGCGCCGGACCGACTGCTTCCTGTTCCGGGACCGGCCTATCCACGAACTGTCCGGCGGGGAAAGACAAAGGGTTATCATCGCCCGGGCGCTGGCACAACAGCCTTCGATCCTGCTGCTGGACGAACCGACTTCCTTCCTTGACCTGAACCACCAGGTCGAGGTTTTCGATCTGCTGCGCCACGTATGCGCCAGCGACGGACTCGCGGTCCTGTGCGTGTCCCACGACCTGAACCTGTCTTCGGAATACTGCCACCGGCTCCTCATGTTGAAAGACGGACGCACCTACGCCGAAGGGCCGCCGGAGGACATCCTCACCCACGGACACATCAAAGCGGTCTTCGAGACCGACGTGACCGTCATAAAGAGCCCCTATTCGGGTTCGCCCCAGATCATCCTGAAACCGGGCGACTGACGGACTGGAGTGGCGATGAACAGAACCATTGTCCTCGTATTGACCGCCGCGATCCTCTTCGCCGCCTGTGTGCTTTCCATGGGTGTAGGCGCGGTGTATATCCCGGCCGGAACCGTGTTGCAGGTACTGGCGGATAACCTGTGGCCGGGTGGCGCGCTCGAGACGGCAAGTTCCGCGACCAATACGATCGTGTGGGAGATCCGGCTGCCGAGAACGCTCCTCGCCGTGCTGGTCGGGGCGGCCCTGGCCAGTTCGGGCGGGGTGATGCAGGGCTTCTTCCAGAACCCCATGGCCGATCCCTACATCATGGGCATATCGGCCGGCGCCGCGCTCGGCGCCACGACCGCGGTCGCCCTGGACCTGGAATTCTGGATGTTCGGGCTGAACGCGGTATCCGTCCTGGCTTTCCTGTGTGCCCTCGCCGTAACCATGGCGGTATACGCTTTCTCGCGCCGTGGTGGCCGCGTGGCGTCGACCACCCTGCTCCTCACGGGCATTGCCATTGGCGCCATGGCGACCTCCTTCACGTCCTACATGCTCGTGATGGGCGGTGAGAACCAGCGCCAGATGCTCTTCTGGCTCATGGGCAGCCTATCCGCGCGGAGGTGGGACCACGTATGGATGCTATTGCCCTACGCGGCGGTGGGGCTGACCATCGTCCTCGTGTACGCGCGGGAACTAAATGTACTGCTGCTGGGAGATGAGCAGGCGTCCCAACTGGGCGTGCACGTCGAACGGGTCAAACTGGTCCTTCTGGCGGCGGCCGCCGGCCTCGCCGCGGCCGCGGTTTCGGTGAGTGGCATCATCGGTTTCGTCGGGCTCCTGGCGCCGCACATGGTCCGGCTGATCGTGGGACCCGACTACCGCATCCTGACGCCCATGGCCGCGCTGGCAGGCGCACTGTTGCTGGTCCTGGCCGACCTGGCCGCCCGCACGGCCATGGCGCCGGCCGAATTGCCCATCGGGATACTGACGACGGTGCTCGGCGCACCCTTCTTCCTGTACCTGCTGCACCGGCAACGCCGGGTCTGAATCGGCGGCACTGGACAAATCCGGCGGCGGCGCGACGATCAAAAAAAACGCCGCATCTGAATCAGGGAGGTCTCATGCCCAGGTTGACGAAGATATACACCCGCAAAGGCGACGACGGGACTACCGCGCTCGGCAGCCGTCAGCGCGTACCCAAGGATTCACCCCGGGTGGCGAGCTACGGGACCGTGGACGAACTCAATTCCGTCATCGGCATCGCGCTCGCCCACGGACTGGCTCCGCGCCTGGCAGAAGTGCTGCCCGTCATCCAGAACGAGCTCTTTCACCTCGGATCAGACCTGTGCTTCACCGAGGAGGACAAGGTAAAGTACCAGATCCCGCTGATCGAAGCCCGGCACGTCGAAAACCTCGAAGCGATCATCGACGAACTGAATCCCGTCGTCGGACCGCTGGAGAACTTCATCCTGCCCGGCGGATCTCCGGGGGCCGCGTTCCTCCACTTGGCGCGTACCGTCTGCCGGCGAGCGGAACGCGAAGTATCGGCCCTGTCCCGCGACGAGGCAATCGGCGGATTCGTGCTGGCCTACCTGAACCGGCTGTCCGACCTGCTCTTCGTCATGTCACGATATGAAAACAAGGAACGGGGGGTC
>JAPOOT010000429.1 GCA_026713285.1 Gemmatimonadota bacterium
CAGCCATCGCCCCCTCGCCGAAGATAACGGGAAAAGTACTCCCCGCCCGGGATCTGGTCGCCGCGTCCATGAAGCATATGCTGAAGGCGCGCCGGGCCGTACCGGTGCTGTTGGTACCGGAACTGTGCAGCATCCAGTTGTGCATGAGGACGGTCTCGCCGCACGCGACTTCCATGTTCATGGGTTCATGCTCTGCGACGACCGCCGCCGCCTGTTCCTCCGTCAGGAATCCGGACCCGTGGCTCGGATTGACGAGGCTGCGATGGGAACCCGGAATGATCTTCACGCAGCCGTTCGCCTCGACGGCGTCGTCCAGCGCCGTCCAGAGCGTGACGAGCGGGTCGCGGTCCAGGTCGGTCCAACGGTCCTGGTGCCACACGAGGGGCGTTCCTTCCCCGCTCGGCTTGTTCATGAACATCGCCCGGAAGCAGGCCACCGGCGTATCCGCTCCGTAGACCCTCTCGCAGATCTCCTCGAAGACCGGCTTCCGCATGAAGGAGTGATACACAGGATCCAGTTCCAGGTCCTGGATCTTCCGGTAGCGCAGTGTGGCCCCCTTGTGGCCCCTGGACTGGGGACCGGGCTTGTCGCCACCGCGCTCCGGGTCGCGGTCGAGCTGCATCATGACCCGGCTGTAGTCGATATCGGCCCTGCCCAGCATGATGTCGTCGATGCGCTCCTGCAGCCGCTCGAGTTCTCCCGGCTCCATCACGGTGCCGAGCCGCAGGTAGCCCTGCCGTTCGAATACCGCCCACTGGTCCTCGGTAATCCGGGCATTCATGGTTCTCGCTCCTGTCTGTCAGCGCAACGGCCGTGGTGTGTCCTGTGTACTAAGCCACGCTGTATTGGCCCGCTAGAGCAATCGTGCGAAACGAAACGCTTCATTGTCGATAGTCGTCGGCTGTCCCAGCGCCGTCTCGGCCATCCATTCGCCAAATGCGCAGGAAAACTTGAACCCGCCTCCGCTGAACCCGCAGCCCACGGTAACCCGGTCATAGGCCGGGTGGCGGTCGAGCACGGGCAGGTAGTCGTCCGTGCTGGTGTACATGCAGATCCGCATGGCGGTGAGCGGTCCGTCGGCGTCGGGTATGTAACGGCGCAGGCACGCCCGGGCCTCCTCCTCGTCTTCGGGACGGACGCCGCGGTCCAGTTGGTCGGGATCCGCAGTCTCCCCGTAATTGTGCAGGGCCAGCTTGAACCCCGGATGGTCGGGCATCATGGGGAAACCGTAATACTCTCCGTCCCGCTCCGGCGCAGGGATCTGCCAGATGGGCAGCGATCCCACGTCAAAGGAGGCCGCGTTCCGCGCGGGCCATACCCAGGCCAGGGGCTGGCGGCTGACCGTCAGGGAAATGCCCAGGTCCGCGATCAACGGCGCGGTCCACGAACCGCTGCAGAAAACGACCTGATCCGCGCTGTAACAGCCACGGTCGGTCTCGACCTCCACGCAGTCGTCCGTCTCCTTCCACCCGGTTACGGTCTCGCGGCCGTGTAACTCGGCGCCGCGGCGCATCGCCTGTATGAGATGGCTCGCAATACCCAGTTCCGGACGCAGCAGACCGCCGTTCGGATCGTAAAGGCCGTGGTAATCGGAGGTCAACGTGAACTGCGGGTACCGATAGGCCAGTTCGGCGGCGGTCAGGACCTCGTGCCTGACCTTGCCCTGCAAATGGTCCCATGTGCCGGATTTCGCCATGCGCAGATAGCCGGTCGTCACCAGGATCTGCTGGCCGGACTCGCCCTCGAGCAGCCGCCATAGTTCGAAGGACCGGCCGATGAAGGGTTCGAAGGGCGTATCCACGTATACCGCCGTCTTGGTGTGGCGGGAATAACCGTGGGAACTGCCCTGGGCGTGAGGCAGATCGAAGCGTTCCAGTCCGAGGACCTTCGCGCCCCGGCCTCCAAGATGGTAGCACGTGGCCGAACCCATGGCGCCAAGACCCACTACGATGACGTCAAAGTGTTTACCCATCCTGCTCCCTCTGCTCCATGTGTCGCACCAGGTCCGGGAAAAACCGCAGGAAGTGCTCTTCCATTTCTCCGTAGTTGGCCTCGAGTTCCTCCACCGACCCCGCCAGCGTGTTGGGCCGCCGGAGACGCATGGACAGGCCATTCAGCGCCCGGCCGACCCCGGAAGTTTCATGGTAGCCTCGCAGCCAGTCGTGTTCAACCATGTGCCGGATCACCCTGGTCATGACCGGCGGCATTTCGCCTCTATAGTCGCGGAGGGACCCGTAAGTCCGGTCGATGAATTCGGTCAGCGGAACGTCCGAGAAGTTCGGCCAGTTCCGCGCGAGAAAATGGTCGTAGCACACGTCCACGATGATTCCGGCGAATCTCCGGCGGCCGCTGCTGATGAGCGCCTTGCTCTCGCGCACCACGCCGTGGCCGTCGGTGAAGCGGTCCACGGCCACGTGGCTTCGCATGCCCTGCATGACGGCGCCGTTGTACGGCTGCCGGTCCACCGGTCCCCGCACGAAATCGGCCATGAGGTTCCCCACGCGGGACTCGGGCGTATCTTCTGCGAAATACAGGTGGGCCAGGAAGTTCATGGTTTGTAGAGCCGGGTCTCCACCAGGATCTCGGAATGCAGCGTCCGGTGCACGGGGCAGCGGTCGGCGATCTCGAGCAGCCGCGCTCGCTGTTCATCCGTCAGATCGCCGATTAGTTCGATTTCGCGCTCGATGCGGTCCACCTTGCCCTCGGCGGTCTCGCACGTCTCGCAGTGGCTGGCGTGGATCTTCGCGTGGGTGAGCCGGACGACGATCTCCTCCAGCGGCCAGGACTTGCGGTCGGCGTACATCCTGAGCGTGATGGACGTGCAGGAGCCAAGGGCCCCGAGCAGGAGGTCGTAGGGTGTCCCGCCTCGGTCCGTGCCCCCGACCGACTCCGGTTCGTCCACGGTAAGGTGATGGCCCGAGGCCACGACCTCTGTATAGTAGCGTTCCCGTCCCGTCCGCACCACCACTTGGCTCCCCGCTGCTTCGGGTCCGGCGTCCGATGCGCCGGGCACGTCCAGGTACCGCGTCGCCCAGGCCGCGGCGGCCCGGCCGACATAGAATGCGTCGGCCTCGTTCGAAAGCAGGTGGTCCGCCTTGTCGAGGGAGAGGAAACTCTTCGGGTGGAGCGCTGCCTGGAATATCCGGGCGGCGTTATCGATACCGACTGTCTGGTCGATCGGCGAGTGGCACACCAGCAGCGCGCGGCGGAGCCCCCGGATGTTCTCCTCCATCCGAGTCTCCTCGAGATCGTCGAGGAACTGTTTTTTGATCAGGAACGAACGGCCGGCCAGCGAAACGGTGGCCTGGCCGGTCCGCTCGATGGTCTCCCGGGCGTCCGCAATCAGGTGCGTCACGTGCTCCGGATCGGCCGGTGCGCCGATGGTCACGACCGCCTTGCAGGAAGGGATCGAGCCGGCGGCCTTCAGTACGGCCGCTCCGCCGAGGGAGTGGCCGATCAGGACCTGCGGCGCCTCGTAATGGGCCTCCAGGTAACTCGCCGCGGAGACCAGGTCGTCCACGTTGGAAGAGAAACTGGTTTCGGAGAAGTCCCCTTCGCTGTCGCCCAGGCCGGTGAAATCGAACTGCAGCACGGCCAGGCCGTGGTCGGACATCTCCTGGCTGATGCGCCGGACGGCGTTCAGGTTCCGGTTGCAGGTGAAACAGTGGGCGAACAGCGCGTAGGCGACCGGCCTGCCGTCGGGCGGCAGGCTGAGCCGCGCGGCGAGCTGGTCGCCGTGGTCATTGGGAAAGCTGATCGGCTGAACGGGCATGACAATCCCCGGTCCGCGTTCGACCCGTTCCTACTCCAGCTGACTGGTTTCGTCGGACAGGCGTTGCAGGACGTTCTCCAACTGCTGCAGCGAAGCCCCGTAACCGGACCAGTCGCCGGTCTGCAGGTAGTTCTGCGCGTCGTCGAAATGGGCTACCGCCCGTTTAGCCAGTTCATCCAGCGTGGCACGACGGGTATGGATCACCTCCTGGCCGTCGACGATCGTCCTGGTCTGCCGGGCCAGCGTGCCTTCGTCGAATGAGAAGATGGACGAAAGCGCCTGGTCCAGCGTCTCCCGCATGGCGATCCGGTTGCCGTAGGCGACGATCACGCGCTTGAGTTCGGGCAGCCCGCCCCGGCTGGACCGTTGCCGGAGGTACAGCGGTTCGATGTAGAGGAGCGACTCCTGGATCGGCACGACGATGATGTCGCCCCGGATCACCTGCGAGCCTTCCTGGTTCCAGAGGGTAAGCTCCTTGGCGATATCGGCGTCCTGAGTGATCCTGGCCTCGATCTGCATGGGACCGTAGACCAGCTCCTGTTTCGGGAAGTTGTAGACCTGTATGCGGCCATAGAGCGGTTGGTCGCAGTGGGCCGCCATCCAGCCGATCATGTTCTCCTTGTTGGCCGGCGTGAAGGGCAGCAGCAGGAGCAGTTCCTCCTTGTCCATCTGGGCCGTCTTCATCACGGCGTAGTACGGGTACACCTGCTGTTCCTGTTCGGCGTAGACCTGCTGGGGAACCGCCCACATGTCTTCCTTGTTGTAGAACACCTGGGGATTGCGCATGTGGTAGATACGGTACATGGCAGCCTGGATGGCGAACATGTCGCGCGGATAGCGGATGTGGTCCTTCAGCGTCTGCGGCATCTCGCTCAGCGGCCTGAAAAGCGTCGGGAAGATATTCCGGTACGTTCGCACCAGCGGATCCTCCTCGTCCACCAGGTAGAAGTCGGTCTCGCCCGAGTAGGCGTCGATGATCACCTTCACCGAATTGCGAATGTAATTAATGTTCTGCAGCGTAGGCTGGTTCTGGACGAACCGCCGTTGCGGCCCCTGGTTGAGGCCCGGGATATCCGACTGCGGTCCGGTGCCCAGGTCGCCCGTGTCCGGCATCTGCAGAAGCCCGCTGAAGCGTTGCGAATAGGGATAGGAACCGGTCGTCGTATAGGCGTCGATCATCCAGTAGAGCTTCCCGCCGGCGATGATCAGGTAGGGATCGTGGTCATAGTCCAGGAACGGTGCGACGTTCTCCACCCGGCTTTGCAGGCGGCGGTAGAACATGACCTGGCTTTCTTCGGTGATGAGCGGACTGATGACGAAGTTGGCCTCGCTGAAATACCGGGCGAAGGCCAGGCGGCGGAAATAGGAACTGAGCTCCACGCCGCCGTCGTCCTCGTACCGGCTGAACTTGTTCTGGTCGCCTTCCGGATAGTCGAATTCCTCCTGCGTGGTCTTCACGACCGCGTAGGCGTCCATGTTCTCGCCGAAGTACAGCTCAGGACGCCGCACGGCAAGGTCGTCGCTGATGGCAACGGGCGGGATGTCCTTCACGAAGAGGTCCGGCAGTCCCTCGGGTGTGGATGTGTTCACCGGACTGAGGCAAAGACCGTAACCGTGCGTGTAGAAGAGGTGCCTGTTCTGCCACGTGGGCGACGGGATCTGGTTGTAGTTCAGCTCGCGCGCGGCCAGCATGACCTGTCGGTACTCTCCGTCGATCAGGTACCGGTCCTCGTCCACGTTGGAGAAATCGTAATAGGTCCGGATCTCCTGAAGTTGCTGGTAAGTCCGGCGCAAAGGACGCTTGTCCTGGATCTTCAGGTTGTTGATGGTCGTGATGTTGGACTGGATATCCTCCGACGTGAGGTTCTCCTGTATCTGGAAGGGCACCTCGTCGACGCTGTCCAGCCCGTAGCCTTGCAACGTGTAGTTGATGGTATGCTGTATGTAAGGCGCCTCGCGGTCGTACTCGTTGGGAGCCACCAGGAAGTACTGAACGAGTCCGGGATATACCGAACCGACGATCAGGGACGAGGCGATCATGCCGCCGATGGCGATGAAGGGAAGGTTGCGGCGCTGCGAGCGGAGCGCCATCACGAACAGGCCTGCGCACGCGATGGCCACGAAGAGCAGGATCCACAGGGCGCTAATCCGGGCGTGCAGATCGGTATAGCCCGCGCCGAAGGCGAATCCCGATTCGGAGTAGAGCAGGCGGTACATGTCGAGCCGGTAGCCCCAGGCCATGAGCAGGAAGACGATGGCGCCCAGGACGCAGACGTGGTTCCGTGCGTAGGAGCGGATCTGTATGCCGCGTTCCTCGATGGTGACGGCGCCGCGGTAAAGGTAGTACAGGGTTACGGCGATCGCCGAGGCCACGACCAGGAGCAGCAGCCAGAACCGGACGAAATGGAAGATCGGCAGCGAGAATACGAAGAATCCGATGTCGAGATTGAATATGGGGTCCGTGGCGCCGAAGGCTTCTTGATTGAAATACCGTAGCATGCCGTCCCAGTTTGCCAGGCCGATCAGACCCATGATGGCGGAAATGACCAGGATGCCGACGATCGTCACGACCTCGATCAGTTTCGACGAGGAGAAAAGCTGTTCGAGTTCGGACATTTCCTCGTTGAAAAGGTGCAGTTCGGTGAGGCGCGTCGAGAAATACCGCGCCAGGTAGACATTCGTCCCGAGGCCGACCACCGCGACCAGCCCGAATACCAGTCCCGTGAAGAACTTTGCGCCGATCGTCGTCCAGAACACGTCGTTGAATCCCAGTTGATCGAACCAGAGCGCTTCTACCCAGATGTTGGCCCCGAATCCGCTGAGGATCCATAGTCCGATAACGACGATGGCTGCAATGAAGATTAAAGATCTGAATCTACCCAAAATATCGCTCCTTGCCCGTTGTGTTGGGGACGATACGTAGAGTCACAGAACCCGCGCCCCCGGATTGGTCCTGCCTTGTTCCAATGCTCTATGCTCTATTAATCGGTTAAGTCTATCTGTCTCTAACTTATACGTGCCTCAATCCCGCCACAGCTAACCCTTCATCCAGCATCATGGGACGGGCGGCCTGGCGTATGCGGGCCCTGACCCCGTCATCGGTGATGTACTTGACCTGGTTGATCCCATCGATGCGAAACATCATTTCGAGGCCGGCCTGACGCAGGGCGGCCGTTTCGGTGCCTTCCGCCAGATAATCGCCCATGCCGTCCGCGTACGTGCCCCACAGCCGTTCAACAGCGTCGAATACCCTGTCGGCGTTCCGCGGACTGTTGTACGCGTGCAACAGGTAGTGGGCCATGATGAAGCCCGCGTCCTGGGCCGGGTGCCCGTAGTTTACGAATTCCAGGTCGAAGGTATGGACCCGCTCCTCCGCGACGATGACGCTTGCCGTCCAGAAATCACCGTGGAGCAGTGCCTGTTTCGTTTCCGTGAACGTCTCCGCCAACCGGCGGGCGACGCGGTTCAGATCCGGATCTTCGACGAAATAGAAACAGTACTTGTACCTCAGGCCCTGCATGTCTTCATTGTCGAATCGCGCACGCAAATCCGGGTCGTCCCAGGTCTGGCAGTGCAGGGACGAAAGGAACCCGCCGAGTTTGCCCGCCACGCCCGCGTCGACGCGTCCCCGCTCCAGCTCGGTTTCCAGGGACGGCCGCTTTCCCAGGTCGGACATGACCAGGATACGCCGCTCGTCGTCGAAATGCAGAACGGCCGGAACGGTTCCCTCGGGGAAAAGCCCGTCCAATACCCGGAGGGCCTGCGTCTCGTATACGATCCTGTCGGTGGTGACCCTGAGGTCCGGGAACAGCCGCAACGCGTCCAGGGCCTGCTTGACCACGACCGACCGGTCGCCTGCCGAAACCCGCAGCACGGTGTTCAGAAACCCGCCGCCCAGTTCTTCCACCGTGCAGGATCCCTCCGGCGGCGCGTCCGGCGGCGCGTCCAAAAGATGTCTTGTATACAGGTAATCCGCTACATTATCTTTATCTATGTTCATGACCAAAGTGGCGTCATCATAACGCGACTCCCATCGCGCCAAGCCATGCCTTCCGGCCAATGATCCCTTACCCGCGTACCGCACTCGTCCTGCTCGCCAAGTACCCCGAACCCCGTCGCGTCAAGACCCGGCTGGTCAATGGCACGGCGGAGAACGGCTATGCAGGCCTCAAGGATATCCGAGACAGATCGGGCGCGATGCTTGGTCCGAAAGAAGCCCATCGCCTGGCGGCCGGGATGTACCGCGCGTTCCTGGTGGACCGGTTCGCGGCCCACCGGGGACGGGATTACGACGTCCTGCTGGGCACGTCCCAGCCCGATTGCGCTGATGCCTTTCGCCCGATTACCGGGCCTGACGTCCCGTATCAGGCCGCATCCGGCGCGGACATGGGCGAGATGATGCTCGGGATCTTCGAGGATCTGCTCGAAAGATACCCGTACGTGCTGATCTCCGGGAGCGACATGCCGCGCCTGGACGAAACCGTTATCGATCAAGCCCGTGCGTCCCTCTCATCCCACGATATTGTGCTTGTTCCTGCCCAGGACGGCGCGTACAATCTTATCGGCATGCGCAAGCCGCATCGGATATTCGATATTTCGCGCTGGAGTTCGGGTTCTGAACTCGAGGAGACCGTAGCCTTGCTTCGGGACCGCCGAATCACCCACGAGGTGCTCGACGACTACCGCCTGCTGGATATCGATACGATCGAAGACCTGGTGCAGTTGATGCGCAGTCCGAAAACCGTCGAAACGCCGCAAACCAACGCTTTTCTGGCTGCGCTCGACGAACGTCTCGACATCGCGGATTGAACGCGTGAATCAACGCCGTATATTAAACCGGACAGGCTTCGGGTGTCAAGGGATTTCACCGGTAAAAGGGTTACCGTACTGGGCCTCGGCGTGCTATCGGGCGGCGTCGCTTCCGCGCGGTATTTCGCCGTGCGGGGCGCGGACGTCACCGTCACGGATCTGCAGCCCGCAGAAGCGCTTCGGAAGTCCATCGACGCGCTCGCGCCATGGCCGGTCCGCTACGTGCTCGGTGAGCACCGCGATGAAGACATTACCGGAGCGGACCTCGTGGTGGTCGGCCCCGCCGTCCGGGACGACAGTCCCTTCCTCCGCCTGGCGCGG
>JAPOOT010000251.1 GCA_026713285.1 Gemmatimonadota bacterium
CCCGGAACGCATTCCGGCGCGAACCGGCCCGGATCACCCGGTGATGATACAAAACGTGAGAAGCCGCAACCCATGAGATCCTTACTCGCCCAGTCATGGCAGATCTACCGCAAGGACATGGTCGTGGAATACCGGACCCGCGAGCGGGTCGTGACCATGTTCGTCTTCTCGCTGATCGTCGTGGTCATCTTCAACTTCGCCTTCAACGCGGGGGAGGATGTGGTGCGGCGCGTGGTGCCCGGCATGATCTGGGTAGCCTTCGCCTTCGCGGGCATGCTGAGCGCCAGCCGGTCCTTCTCGCCGGAAAGAGACCGGGGAACACTGGACGGACTGCTCCTCGCGCCCATCGACCGCGGATCCATATTCCTGGGCAAGCTGCTGGGCAACGTCACGCTCATCGGCCTGGTCCAGCTGGCGATGCTTCCGCTGTTCGTCCTGTTTTTCAACATGACAATCCTGCCCCATCTGTCTAAACTGTTGGTGATATTCTTTCTGGGAACGGTCGGATTCTCGTCCGTCGCCACCCTTTTCGCCGCTGTGGCCGTCAACACGCGCATGCGGGACGTCATGCTGCCGGTCCTGCTGCTGCCCGTAGCCTCGCCTGTCCTGATCGCGCTGGTGGAAACGACGCGGACCACCTTCGAGGGAGGCGACTGGCAAGACATGGCCAACTGGATCAGGCTGCTTTCAGTGTTCACGGTCGTATTCCTGGTCGCGTCCGTCATGCTGTTCGAGTACATCATGGAGGAATGAAAATGGCTGGAATAGCCGCCCGCCTGCGCATCACCCCCTTCGGCCTCATCTGCCTCCTGGGACTGGTCGCCACGCTGTACCTTTCGCTGATCTGGGCGCCCCGGGAGCGGGTCATGGGCGACGTGCAGCGGATCATGTATTTCCACGTCGCATCCGCCTGGATCGCGGAGTTCGCCTTCGTCCTGGTTGGCGTTTCGAGCGTCATCTACCTGTGGCTGCGGGAGCGAAAGTGGGACATCGTGGCCTACAGCGCCGCCGAGGTCGGTTTCGTTTTCTGCTGCTTCGTGATGATTACCGGTCCGATCTGGGGCAAGCCGGTGTGGGGAACGTGGTGGACCTGGGATCCCCGGCTCACCTTCTCCATGATTCTCTGGCTCATCTACGTGGCCTACCTGATGCTGCGCGTGTACGGCGACGACATGCCGCAGGTGAAGACCTTCCTCGCGGTGCTGGGCATCCTCGGCACGATCGATATCCCCTTCATCCATTTCGCGACCATGTGGTGGCGGGGCCTGCACCCCGACTCCCTGGTCATGACGGAAGAGGGCCTGGGTGCGGGCATGGAAGTCGACATGCGCATCGCGCTGGGTGTGTCGGCGGTCGTCTTCACACTGCTCTTCTTCTACCTCATGGGCCGGCGTATGGCGCTGGAGCGCTTGCGCGACGAGTCGGAAGCCCTGCGGGAGCGCGTGGAGCACCGGTATCCCGGTAGCGTAGGCGTTTGATTCACGTCTTTCCGCCGGTCTGACCGGGCGCGTGGGATTTTCCGGGATTCGTACGCTGAACGGTGTTTCGCAGGAGACCGTCCGCGAGGCGCCGGGCTTGAGCATAGAAAGGAGCGATTGAACCGTGGATCAGAACTTCTGGTACCTGTTTTCCGCTTACACGCTGATATGGGTCGGGCTGTTCGTCTACCTCTTCACGATCGCGGGCCGCGAAAAGAAGCTGGAGGCCGAGATCGCCGAACTCAAGGCCGCCGTGGAAGCGCTGGAAGCGAAGGAATAGGAACGGGTGTGAGCCGCGTCCATTCCGTATCGCGTGCCATGTTTCAAACTGCATCGCGTGCCGCGCGCCTTGCTCCAACCTGCATTCAGCAAATCATGTTATTTCCCAGCCGTCCCATGCCCATGAGGACGGCTGCGTTGTTCAGTCAAGGCCCGATAGACCTGGAAATACCAATGGCTGATCGAACGGAAAGCATCGCGCCGGACTATTTCTCGCGCATTCACATCGTACTCGTAGAACCGAAGGTACCCGGCAACATAGGGGCCGTCGCCCGGGCCATGACGACCATGGGGCTTTCCCGCCTCGTCCTGATCAACCCGGTCGAATTCCGCCAGGAGGCTGAGGCCCGCTGGATGGCCCACGGCGCCGGGGAGATCCTCGATAACGCCCGCGTAGTCCCGACGCTGGAGGAGGCGGTGAGGGATCTCGCCCTTGTCGTCGGCACGACCAACCGCACGCGCGGCATCTGGCTGAATCCCATCCAACCCATCGACCAGGCCTGCGCCGAAATTACCGCCGTGGCGCGGAACCAGCCCGCCGGAATCCTCTTCGGGCGGGAAGACCGCGGCCTGCTGAACGATGAACTGCAACGCTGCAACGCCATCGCCCGGATACCCGCGGCGATGACCTATCCGTCCCTGAACCTCGCCCAGTCGGTCATGGTCTGCGCGTACGAGCTTTTTCGTACCGGAGGAGAGGCGCCGCCCGCGTCCGAGGTGCGCCTGGCGGGGAACAGTGAAGTGGAACGCGTTACCCATCGCGTCCACGAGACGCTGCTCCGGCTCGGTTTCACGTCCCTGCCGAGTGAGGAGACTTTTCTGCGGTCCATCCGCCGCGTCCTCCGACGGAGCCTGAGGCTGGAACAGCGCGACGTCGCCGTGTTGCACAAGGTATGCGACGAGATCGACGCGTACGTGGACCGCCGCGGCGGCGGTCCGTGATCATATAATCTGTTCGGTCCTCAGATCCCGAATTCGCCAGGATAGCGCACCGCCTCCAGGCAGAGCCCGTGGGCCGGTGCATTCGGGCCCGCCGCCCGGCGGTCTTTCGCCTCCAGCATCTCGGCCATGACGCTTTCCTTCCAGCGGCCCCGGCCGATGTCCACGGCCGTGCCCACGATGGTCCGCACCATGTGGTGGAGGAAGCGGTTCGCCTCGATATGCAGGCGGAGTTCGTCCTCCTCCTCGATCCAGTCCAGTTCCCGCACCTCGCATTCCGTGCCGTCGGCCGTCGAAGTGGCCTGGCAGAAGGACGTGAAGTCGTGCCGGCCAACCAGGGGAACACAGGTCCGGCGCATGGCGTCGACGTCCAGCGGGTAGGCCACGTGCCAGGCATGGTGCCGGTGGATTGCGCTGGGTCGCCGGGTGATCCGATAGGCGTACCGGCGTCCCACCGCGCTGAACCGGGCGTGGAAATCATCGGCCGCCTGCAGTGCTTCCAGGACGCGCACGTCCGGAGGCAGGACGCCGTTTAACCCTTTTTTAAGCCGGTCCACCACCATGTCCGAATCCGTCCTGAAGTGGACGACCTGGCCGGTGGCGTGCACACCGGCGTCCGTACGCCCGGCCGCGGTCACGCGGAGGTCCGCCTGCAGAATGGTGCGCATCGCCTCCTCCAGGACGCCCTGCACGGTGCGGCCTTCGGGCTGGAGCTGCCAGCCGAGGAAGCCGGTGCCGTCGTATTCGATCTTAAGGACCAGGGTGCGCATGACGGTAGGCGAGTTTGGGAAGGTAGCGGATCAGAACAGGAAGCTGATGCGCTCGAGACTGTTGGCGGCCGCGCTAAGCACGAGCAGGGTCGTCACGGCGGCGATGGCCACGTAATCGTTCCGGGCAAGGGCCATGACGCGGAACTGGGTGCGTCCGGTACCGCCCCGGTAGCAACGGGACTCCATGGCGACGGCCAGGTCTTCGGCCCGGCGGAAGGCCGAAAGCATGAGCGGCACCAGCAAAGCCGTCATTTTCTTTACGCGCCGGATGGGATTGCCGGTGAAGTCGGCGCCCCGGGCGGCCTGGGCCTTCTGCAGGCGATCGGCTTCCTCCACCAGCGTGGGGATGAACCGCAGGGCGATGACCATCATCATGGCCAGGTCATGGGCCGGCAGCCCGAACCGTTCAAGGGGTTTGAGCAGCCGCTCTATGCCGTCCGATATGTCCAGCGGCGACGTGGTCAGCATCAGGAGCGCCGCGATCAGCATGATGACCATCAGGCGCAGGGAGAAAACCACACCCTGAAACATTCCCTCCCAGCTGGGTCCCGGCACGGTGTATCCCGCGATTATCACCGCTTCCCCCGGCGTGAAACAGGCGTGGGCGGCGAAGGTGATGATCAGGATCAGCCGGAAGGCCCTCAGGTTGTTCAGGGGCAGGCGGAGCGGAACGCTGGAGATCCGGACCAGGACCGCGATCGCGGCCAGCATGAAAAAGAACAGCGGCAGGGTCTTTACCCAGATCAGCGCCGCCATCAATGCCAGGGCGCCGCACAGCTTGGTGCGTGGGTCCAGGCGGTGTATGGAAGACTCGCCGGGATAGTGCTGTCCCAGCGTCAGGTTTTGTAGCATGGGGGATTCTTATATCGTAGCTTACTTACCGGAAGGTGGCGTGAGCATGGACAGGAACGTCACACCGTGCTTTCGCGTCCGGGCAATAAAATACCCCACACAGGCGAGCATAAGTATTTTTAGGAGAACCTGTTCGGAACAGTGGTTGTCCCCCCGGGCAGTTCTGACGTCCTCCAATCTGGTGAGGCATGCCATCGATACCCGGAGCAGGATTCCCTATTTTATAGCAAAGGTTCTTTTAAAATGACTTTGCTGGTAACCTGTGTGAGGTAACAAACATTATACCCGACACGGCGCAGACCGGCAAGTGTTTTTGATTTGTTGCTGGATCTGCCGTCAGGTTTTACGCTTTTTCTTCTTGGCCGCGGGGAAGAGGACGTTGTTCAGGATGAGCCGGTAACCCGGGGAGTTCTTGTGGAGGGAGAGATCGGTCGGCGGATCGCCCACCAGGTGCTCTTCGTCCTCCGGATCGTGCCCTCCGTAGAAGGTGAAAGTCCCCTGTCCGTAGTTGCCGTGGAGATACTTGACGTGATCGGTTCCGGCTTCCTCGGCGAGGACGACCACGGTACGCTTGAGCACGTCGCGTTGAAAGGAAGTGGACAGGCCGTAAAACCCGGCTATGTAGTTGACGTGGTTCTGGGTAAGCATGGTGGGAACCGGGTCGTACTTGGCTGAGAAATCGAAGAGGGTGAAGGGTCCGGTCGGCACCTTGCCGGCGTTGACCTGGTTCACGTCGATGTTGGAAAATGAACCGACAAGCGGGTTCAGTTGCAGCGCGAAGTTCTCGAATGCGAACGTCTGGCCGAAGTCCAGCTTGGACTGGGCATCGGGATCGACGGGCGTATGGTCGTACTCCTGCGCCACGATGTCGGTGTGTGCCGACGCCAGCGCGATCTCCAGGGTTTCAGTCGCAGCGCACATGGCGAAGATAAACCCGCCGTTCCCCACGTAGGACCTGATGCCCTGCGCCACGGCCTTCTTGGCCTCCGCTACCGTCGTATACCCCAGGGTCCTTGCCAGCGTTTCGTCGGTCGCCTGCTGTTGCTGGTACCAGGGCATGCGGTGATAGCTGTAGAATTTGCTGTACTGCCCGGTGAAATCCTCGTGGTGCAGGTGCAGCCAGTCGTATTCCTTCAATGCGCCGGTCAGGACTTCCTCGTCGAAGATCGTCTCGTAGGGCACCTCCGCGTACTCGAGCGCCATGGTCACGGCGTCGTCCCACGGCCGCTTGTCGGGCCGGGTGTACACGGCGATACCGGGCGCTTTTTCGAGTAGTACCCTGTCCATGTTGTTTTCGTCGATGTGGGCGTAGATCCGGAACAGTTCCGCGCCGTCGATCACCTTGAAGCTCACGCCGCGCAGGTGACAGGCCCGCACTCGGTCCGCCGTGGGGTCCATGATAAAGGATCCACCGCGGTAATTCAGCAGCCATTCTACGGTATAGCCCTGCTCAAGCGCCTGAAAGGCAATGCCATAGGCCTTGAGATGGTCCTGCTGTTCCAGGTCCATGAAGATCAGCATCTTCTGGGCGCTGGCGGCAGGCGCGGAAAGGAGGAGCAGTGCG
>JAPOOT010000323.1 GCA_026713285.1 Gemmatimonadota bacterium
CACGGACGTAAACAGAGTCATCGCGAGTATACGACGGTTGGGCGGTTTCAAGCCGTGGGGCAGCTCGGTAAGCGCCATCGATATGGCCCTTTGGGACATCGCCGGCAAGGCGGCGGGCCTGCCGGTGTACAAGTTGCTCGGTGGCAAGATGCGGGACCGGGTCCAGGTCTACAACGGGGCCGTACGGTTTCCCATGAAGGGGTCCACCGTGGATGACTACGCCGAGGACATGGCCCGGATGAAGGCGGCGCCTGAGGGATTCACCATCATCAAACAGGGCATCAGTTTCCATAGCCAGATGCCGTCCCAGGTCCCCGACTTCTTCTACGGCGACCTGCAGCGCCACGGATTTCACGGTAATCGCGGCCCGCTCACCGAAAAGGGCCTGAAGCACCTGGTGGCCTGCATCGAGGCCATGAAAGCGGTCCTCGGCGACGAAGTGGGACTGGCGCTCGATTGCGGACCGGGCATGCTTGTTCCGGACGCCATGCGCCTCGCAAAAGCCGTGGAACATCTGCATATATTGTGGCTGGAAGACATGATCACCGGAGACTATACACCCTATGTCCTGGCAGACCTGTACCGCGAGGTGAATTCGAAAACGTCCACACCCATCCACACAGGGGAACAGATCTATCTCAGGGAGAACTTCGTCGATCTCATCGAAAAACGCGCCGTGGACGTGGTGGGTCCCGATCCCGCCGACGTGGGTGGGATCGCGGAGCTCAAGTGGATCGCCGAATACGCCGATCTCCACGGCGTGCTTATGGCGCCTCACGGCGTCATCGACGGTCTGATCGGCCTGGCGGCGCTGGTGCACGCATCGGCCGCCATGCCGCCCAACTACATCGCCTTCGAATATCCCGTCGGCAATCCCGCCTGGTGGTACGACATCGTGGAGGGCCTGCCGGACCCGATCGTGAAGGACGGTTTCATCGATGTGTGGGACAGACCCGGCCTGGGGGTCGACCTGGTGCCGGACAAGACGCTGCCCTACCTGAAGGAGGACGACCAGGGATTCTTCGACTAATACACCGGATTGCCGGAGCGGCACATGTACGTTAGTCACATTAAAGTCAGAAACTGGCGGAATTTCCCGCGGATCGACGCCGATCTGAGCGAAAGACAGTTCGTCGTCGGACCCAACGCGTCCGGGAAGTCCAACCTGATGGACGTGTTCCGGTTCCTCCGCGATATCGCCAAGATCGAGGGCGGCGGACTGCAAAAGGCGGTCGCGGACCGGGGCGGCATGACCAAGATCCGGAATCTCGCCGCGCGCAGGGATCCCGATATCGCCATCGAGGTCCGATTTTCCGACCCGGCAGACGGGCGTGAGACCTGGCGCTACGAACTCGGGCTCAAGCAGCAGGCCCGGGGGAACCGGCATACGCTGATCACGCTCGAACGGGTGATGAGAGACGAGACCGTCATACTCGAAAGGCCGAACGAGGACGACCGGGAAGACATCGTGCGGCTTACCCAGACCTACCTCGAGCAGATCACCGCCAACCGGGATTTCCGGGACATAGCCCGGTTCTTTCAAGCCATCAACTACCATCACCTGGTGCCATCGCTTCTACGCCACACGGACCTGATCAGTGGTCAATCGCTCGAAGGCGATCCCTACGGCCAGGATTTCCTGGACAGAATCGCACGGGAGCATGACCGGACCCGCAGGGCCCGCCTGTCCCGGATCGAGGAGGTGCTCAGGTTGGCCGTGCCGCGGCTCGAACAACTCGAATTCGTACGAGACCAGGAGACCGGCCGTCCTCATCTCCAGGCGCTATACGCCCACTGGCGGCCCCGGGCGGGTATACAGCGGGAAGACCAGTTCTCCGACGGCACGCTGCGTCTTATCGGCATGTTGTGGGCGCTCCTCGAAGGGGAATCACTGCTGTTGCTGGAGGAACCCGAGCTCTGTCTTCATTCGGGCATTGTCAACCGGCTCGCCGCCTTGATTCTCCGCATGCAGCGGAACGCCGGCAGGCAGGTGTTGATCAGCACGCACAGCGCGGCCCTGCTATCCGACCCCGGTATCGAACGGGAGGAAGTCCTGCTGTTGAAACCCGTCCACGAAGGTTCGGATGTGGAGATGGCTGTAGACGTGAGGGACGCCTTTTTGCTCCTGGAGCGCGATATCGCACCGGATCGGGCGCCTTCGGAGAGAGCCCTCGACATCAGCCCCGATCAATTGAGCCTGTTCGAATGACAGGACCGGTCAATAGACGCCCCATGCACGCCATGCTGAGCCCTGAACAGAACTTTTCATGGCATATCGCCGGTAACCGCTACCCCGGGCGGGGCCTGATCATAGGCCGAACGGCCGAAGACGATGCCTGGCTCGTGGTCTACTGGATCATGGGCCGGAGCGAGCGCAGCCGCAACCGGCGGTTCATGGTCGACGGGCCCGAACTTCGGACCTTGCCGGCCGACCATTCCAGGCTGGACAAGCCCGATCTGATCATCTATCCGGCCATGCTCGAGCTGCCGGGCATTTATATCGTCGCCAACGGCGACCAGTCTCTGACGATCCGCGATGCATTGACCAGGGGCGGAACCTTCGAGGCTGCCCTGGCCACGAGGGAACGGGAGCCGGACGCGCCGAACTACACGCCCCGTATCAGCGGCATGCTGGACCTGACCGGGATGCCCGCCGTTTCCTTGAGCGTGCTCAGTGCGAATCCCGATGATCCCACCCACACCGACCGCGCGACCTATGCTCCGACGCCGCCACCAGCAGGACTGGGACTTTGTCTGACGACTTACATGGGCGACGGCGACCCGTTGCCGGGGTTTACAGGAGATCCCCTGGTCATGCCCTTGCGTGGCGGGGCGGAAGAGGTCATGAAGACGTACTGGAACGCCCTCGACAGGGAAAACCGGATCGCCATAGCCGTGAAGCGCGTGGCGCGGGGCGGCGGCAGCGAACTGATGGTCATCAACCGGTTTTAATCCTTCGAAATACGAGGTGACGCAAGATGCGGACATCAACCGCCATTTTCGGGTTCTCACTGGCCGCTTTCCTGCTCGCGGGATGCGGTGATACATCCTCTTCCCGCGACGTATGGGTGGAAGCCCTGTCCGAGAAGAACACCGGCCTGGCCTATCTTTACCGGAATGATCCGGAAGGCGCGGCAGGTTCCTTCGAGACGCTGGTCCGGCTGGTGCCTCGAGAACCCCTCGGTCACGCGAACAGGGCCCTGGCGCTGCTGAAACTGCAGGATTTAGAGAACGCCGAAGCGGCCATAGACCGGGCCTCGGATCTCGCCCCGCAGGATGGGGAAGTCCTTTCCATCCGGTCCGATATCGCGGCGGCGAGGGGAGACCGGGAAGGCGCCCTGGACATGCTTGCGCACGCGGTCGGACACAACGAGTCCAACGTGGTGCTCAGGTACAAGTATCTAACTGAATTGCGAAGGCAGCGGGGACCGGCCCACCGGGATGAAGATGCACTGGACGAATTGCGGGCGATGCTCGCGTACGAACCGGACAACCTGGCCTTACTCGTCGAGCTGAACCAGACCCTGGTCCGCATGGGCAGGGTCGTCGAGGCCGTCGAAGGGTATGATCGGATGGCCTCGTTGCTCGTCCCCCTTTCGGACGATGTACGGACCTGGCTCGACAGGACACTCGACGCGCTGAAACGCCGGGACGCTGCCGAAGCCGAATTCAACGCGGGTATCCTGGGCAACCTGCTCGTCGTGGATCCGACCTACCGCCGGTCTCGGGATCGACTCGGAGATCCAACGCAGCAGTCGCCACCGCTCTACGATTTCCGTTCGGCGCCGCCTGGCCTCGCCGTCATGGACGCGGACTCCCTCGTCGACATGCGGTTCGTGGACGCTGGAAGCGAATTCCTGGGCGAGGCACCCTTTGCGCGGGGGGGATGGACCGACCTGGCCCTGGCGGACGTGGACGGGGACGGCCGCCCGGACCTGGTGCTGGCGGGTACAGATGCGTTGGTCGTGCTGCACAACCGCGTAGACGGCTGGGAATCGGTTTCGGTTCCCTGGTCCGGGGGAGGGGAGGATGCGGACTTCGGGCTGGCCACGGGCGATTACAGGCTGGCCACGGGCGATTTCGACAACGACGGCGACGCCGACCTGTACGCCGCCGGATCGGGGCAGTCGCGGGTGTTTCACAATACAGGAGACGGAACCTACGCCCTTGCGCAGTCCTTCGAATGGACCGGATCGACTGCACCGGTATCCATAGCTCGAGTGGATTTCGACCACGACGGCGACCTGGACATCCTGGCGTCTGACATGAGGACGCTCCGGTTCTACCGGCATACGGAGGACGGACTGTTTGAAGAAGCCACGGCCTCCTCGGGTTTCGAAGAGGCGGCAGGCGGCGTTCCTGCCGGGGCGGCGAAAGGCGATTCCGTCACTTCGGACGGCCAGGCACTCGCCTGGGGAGACTTCGACCGGGACGGCGCCATAGACGTGGTCGCGCTGTTTGAGAATGGATCGCACCGGCTCTACCGAAACGTAAGGCAGGGCAGGTGGTTGGACTGGACGGACCGGTTCGGCGACATCGGGCGGAGCAAGGCGCATACGGTCGTGGCCGCCGATTTCAACAACGACGGCGCGTTGGACCTGTTCATGGCGGGAGCCGGAATCGACGGATGCCGGTTATTATGGAATGAAGGCGGCGTAAGATTCACCGGGCAGGACACACCCGCGATACCGGGCGGGGCCTGCGAAGGCCTTGATCCCGCCGTTGTACGGCCTGTCGACTTCGACAACGACGGGTTCATCGACCTGGTCCTGGCCGGGGCGTCGGTCCCGGAACGCCCCGGACTCCGGCTGGTGAGAAACCTGGGGAACGGCCGATTCGAGGAACAGGCGGCCTTGTTGCCGGAACTGCCCGGCAACGTCGAAGCCGTAGAAAAGGGCGACCTGGACGGCGACGGCGATCTCGATCTCGTACTGCTCACCGAAGGCCGGATCATCGCGCTCCGCAATGACGGCGGCAATGCGAACGGGTGGATCAACATACGGCTCGCCGCGGCCCTGGAAGGAAGCGGGAAGAACAACTTCTACGGCATAGGATCCACCATCGAAGTGAACGCCGGCGCACATTACCAGGCATTGCTGGTCGACGGGCCCATAACCCACGCGGGTCTCGGCAGCCGCGAACAGGCGGACGTCATCCGGGTCATCTGGAGCAACGGCGTTCCCCAGAACAGGATCGATCCGGAGTCCCGCACGCTGATCGTAGAACCCCAGCGGCTTAAGGGATCCTGTCCGTCGCTGTATACGTGGAACGGCAAGCGGTACGAATTCGTCACGCACTTGATGACCCGCAGCGCCATCGGCGCCCTGACGGAAACCGGCGCACCGGCCTATCCGGATGCGGCCAACGACTACGTAAAGATCAGGGGCGACCAACTGCGGGAGCGGGACGGGAAGTTCGAAATCCGTGTCGTGGAAGAGTTATGGGACGCGGTGTACATGGACAAAATGGAATTGCTGGTCGTCGATCACCCTGCTGAGACGGATATCTACGTAGATGAAAAGTACCTCCCCCCGCCATACCCGGGACTCGAAATCCAAACGGTGACCGAACCCCGCATCCCTGTGGCGGCCCACGACCACCGTGGATACGATATCCTGCCTCATCTAACGGCTCGGGACAGCCTTTACGTCGGCGACTTCAAGCTTGGAGACTTCCAGGGCGTTCCCGAACTGCATTCGATCACCCTGGACCTGGGCGATCTGAAGGACGCGAAGCGGATACACCTCTTCCTGTGCGGCTGGATCATGCCCGTCGAACCCAGCTCCAACCTGGCCCTGTCCCAGCGCAGAAACGCCGCCGTGGTCCCGCCGTACCTTGAAATCCCGGACGGAGAAGGGCAGTGGCGGACCGCCATCCCGTACACCGGTTTTCCGTCGGGCGAACACAAGACCATTTTCATCGACCTGACGGACCGGTTCCCTGCCGAAGACTACCGGGTCAGACTCACCACGAATCTGCAGTTGTATTGGAGCGAGGCCTTTTTTACCGTAGACGAACCCTTGCAGGCCGAAAGACGCGTCACCCGGTTGTCGCCCGAAATCGCGGACCTTCACTACCGCGGCTACTCCCGGGAGTACCAGACCGCACCCAATGGTCCGTTTATCAGGGACTACCAATCGTTGAGCGGCGAACCCCAGTGGCTGCCTTTCGAGGGATACCGAACGCGATTCGGGGACGTGACGCCCTTGTTGCGGGCGTCCGACGACCGGTACGTCATCTACAGTTCCGGTGAAGAAATCACGGTGACCTTCGATGCTACGGACCTGCCGGATCCGCCGCCGGGCTGGGTAAGGGACTACGTACTGCATACCGACGGATGGCTCAAGGAGGGCGACCTGAACACGGCGACCGCCGCCACGATCGAACCGCTGCCTTTTCACGGGATGGCCGGCTACCCTTACGGAGCCGAATCCCATTTCCCGGCCGATATCGAATCGCGGAACTACCGGAACGCCTACAACTCGCGCTGGGTTTCGCAGGAAGGGTTCAGAGAAGCCATGCGGCTGCACGGTTCAAGTCGCTGACGCGGGTTGGCGCCGCTGACGCGGTTCCGGCCGCTGGTGACGCGGTTTTGGCGCTGCCGCTGACGCGGTTTTGGCGCTGCTGACGCGGTTTTGGCGCTGCCGCTGACGCGGTTTTGGCGCTGCTGACGCGGTTCCGGCCGCCGGCCTCGTAGGGGCCGTTTCAGGAACCCGGCACCAGCGCCACCTTGATCAAATCCCCCGGGTCGTCCACCAGTTTAGTAAAAATAGCCGGTCCCTCCTCAAGGTCCCGTGCGACGACCATGGAGGCAACGTCGATCCTGCCCGAGGAGATCAGTTCCAGTGAATAGGCGAAGTCCAGGCTCGTGTAGGCGTAGGAGCCGCGGACGACGAGTTCCCGGTTGACCATGGCTACGCCGTCGATGCCCATAGGCGCCTCGGCGCCCAGGCCCAGCAGCACGGCTTCGCCGCCCTGCCGCAGCATCCGCACGGCCTGTTCCTGCGTCGCGGTGTGCCCCACGGCTTCGACCGACAGATCCACTCCTTGTCCATCCGTCATGTCGATCACCGATTCCACGGGATCTTCCGCGCGCACGTCGATGACGTGGGTCGCGCCCAACCTGGAGGCCAGCTCCAGGCGGGAGGGCACCATGTCCGTCACCGCGATGCGGGTCGCCCCGATATGCCGGGCCACCTGCAGGGCCAGCAGCCCCTGGGTCCCCGCGCCGATGACGGCCACGCTCCGGATGAATCCATGGAGGCTCCGGTCGAAGATGTGCAGCGCATTGGAGAGGGATTCGACCATGCTGCCTTCGAGATCGCCCACGTGGTCCGGCAGCTTGAAGCACGATTCCGCCGGAACGGAGACGTATCCGGCGAAAGCGCCCGGATGCTCGATGCCGATGACCGTTCTGCGGGGACAGATACTGGTGCGCCCCCGGAGGCATTCCTCGCACCGGCCGCAGGACAGGATCGGGTTGATCGTGACCCGGTCGCCGACGGACAGCCCCTCCGCGCCCCGGTCCGGGGCCACGACCTCGCCGGTGAATTCGTGGCCCATCACCAAGGGCGGAACGCGCTTTGCGCTCTTTCCCAGAAAGCCGTGCAGGTCCGAACCGCAGATGCTCGCCGCGCCTACCTTCAACACGACGCAACCGGGCGTAACCCTGGGTTCTTCAACATCCTGCATTTCCATCTTGCGCGTTCCCAGATACATCAATGCCCGCATGCCACGCTCCTCTGTACGTTATTTGGGTTTGGGACAATCTAAAGTCGAACAGTAATCGTCGGTCGATAATCGTCGGTCGATAATCGTCGGTCAGTAATCGTCGGTCAGAAAACGTCGATCACTAATCGTCGGTCAGTAATCCCTGAACATGATCATGGGATCGATTGTGCGCGCATCGGAAAAAAGCATGGCCAGGCGGTCCAACCCCAAGGCGATGCCGCCCGACGGAGGCATTCCGTATTCGAGGGCCGCCAACAGCGCCTCGTCCACGTTGCCGTCGTAGCGCTCCCTCCCCTCCCGTGATCTCATAATCTCCAGGTCCGCCTCGAACCTGGCACGTTGCTCCACCGGATCGTTTAACTCCGTGAAGGCATTGGCCAGTTCCAGTCCGCCCATGTACAGTTCGAAGCGTTCCACGTACCTGGCGTTACCGGGAACGCAACGCGCAAGCGACGGCAACCGGGCGGGATACTCCGTCAGAAAGACCGGCCTGCCGGCGGGCAGGGCAGGTTCCACCGCCGCAAGAAAGACGCGATGGAAGAGGTCGTCCCAGTCATCGTCGTCCCGCACCTCGAACTTCCTGCTCCGGATCATGGAAGCGAAGGCGTCCACCGAATCGCATTCATCCAGGTCGATACCTGCCCGGTCCAGGAAGATGTCCCTCAACCGATAGCGCGGCCAGGGTGCGCGGAGGTCGATCTCGGTCCCCTGGTAGGTCAGTTTTCCGGAGTAATCGAGCGTCTCGGCCAGTGAAGTAACGTAGTCCTCGGTGGTATCCATCACCGTATTGTAATCTGCATAGGCCTCGTACCACTCCAATCCGGTGAATTCGGGATGGTGGGTGTCGAAACGTTCCCCGTTTCGATAGAACCTGCAAATCTGATAGATCCGTTCGCAGCCAGCCGCCAGCAGGCGTTTCATGTAATGTTCGGGCGAGGTCTGCAGATAGAAGGGACGCGCTCCGCCTTCGCCGTCCGCGTATTCCGTTCGAAAGGAACGCAGCGCCGGTGTCAGGTCCGGTACCTTCATGAACACGGGGGTGTCCACGGCGATAAAACCGCGGGACTCGAAAAAGGAACGGGTTCCGGCCATGAGACGCGCCCGGATGCGCACGGCATCGGCCGCTTCCGGTTCAGGCGATTCACGCAGGCACGGCGCCAGGAGCCTCAGCGCGGAAACGGTGTATACGCCGTTCTTCCACGTACCCGCACATTCCACGAGGTCGCCCTTGGAAAGCTTGGGAAGAAGGTCGGCAGGGGCCGGTTCGTCCAGGGCGAGTTCGACCGTGCCCGTCCAGTCTTTCAGCACGCCGCTCCGGGCCTGCGGATCCAACTGGACCAGCCTTCCGGAGATCACGTATTGACTCCGTACAGCGACGGAATCCCGGACCTGCCGCACCGTGTGCGATCTTTTGGCCCGGGCGGGATACGGTACAATACCATTGGTGTGCAGACGTTCGATACGCGACATGGCCGGTTCTCGAGGCGACGGATTCTGGCGAACTCGTGGTAAACATTAACGGTCGATACGGACAAAAGCAAGCATCAGTTTGCCCTTGATTTGTGCGGCTTGAACCTATATCATGGAGGAGCAGATTCTGACTTCAGCACCCTGTCGAAAACCGCTGCGACTCCGGTCGAACTACATGCCCGCAACGATCACCGCCGACCCGTTTCAATGACCCCAATCCGCCTTGGCTTAACATACCTCTTCCTGCCGGTCTTTCTGATGGCCGCCGCATGTGGAACTACGCCCGCGCCCGGTACCGGAAACCCGGAGACCGATCCGTTCCTGTCCCGTATCCGGTTGCCCGAAGGCTTCAGGATCGCCGTTTACGCCCGTGGTGTTGAAAATGCGCGGGCGATGGCCATGGGACCCGGCGGCACCCTCTTCGTGGGTTCCCGCCGCGCAGGAAACGTCTACGCCGTTCGGGACCGGGACGGGGATTTCGCCGCCGACGAGGTGATTGTCCTGGACCGCGGGCTCAGGATGCCGAGTGGCGTCGCGTTCCGCGACGGAGCGCTCTACGTCGCCGAGGTCAGCCGGGTTCTCCGTTACGACGACATCGAAAACCGCCTGGAAGATCCCCCGGAACCCGTCGTGGTCAACGCGGGTTTTCCGTCCGACCGTCATCACGGGTGGAAGTTCATCCGCTTCGGCCCCGACGGCAAGCTGTACGTTCCCGTGGGCGCACCGTGCAACGTCTGCGAGCGCTCTGATCCGCGTTATGCGACCATCATGCGCATGAACCCGGACGGATCGGACCTGGAAGTCTATGTGAGCGGCGTGCGCAATACCGTGGGCTTCGACTGGCATCCGGCGACGGGCGAACTCTGGTTTACCGACAACGGCCGGGACCTCATGGGGAACGATATCCCGGCGGACGAGTTGAACCGCGTGACCGAACCTGGTCAGCATTTCGGATTCCCCTATCACCACGGCATCGGCGTTCCGGATCCCGAATACGGCGGCAAACGCCCACTTGATTCCATGGTGGCGCCCGCGCAGGAACTCGGCCCGCACGTCGCGGCGGTGGGCATGCGTTTCTACACCGGCGGCATGTTCCCGTCCGAGTATCGACACCAGGTGTTCATCGCGGAGCACGGATCCTGGAACCGGGACAGCAAGATCGGGTACCGGATCACCCTCGTGCGCCTGGATGGCAACGACGCCGTGGGATACGAGGACTTCGCCGCGGGCTGGCTCGAGGACGAGGAGGTATACGGACGTCCGGCCGACGTGGAGGTCATGCCGGACGGATCCCTGCTCGTATCCGACGATTACGCCGGAATGATTTACCGGATCACCCACGACAACTGAGCCACAGGGACGCGCGTGCCACATGGCCGATAAAATCAAGGTGCTCCCCGGGAAACTGGCGAACATGATCGCCGCGGGCGAGGTGATCGAGCGGCCGGCCTCGGTCGTAAAGGAGCTGTTGGAGAACGCCATCGACGCCGGCGGCCAGCGTGTTTCCGTGGAGGTCAGGTCGGGCGGGAAGCAACTCATTCGCGTAATGGACAACGGAAGGGGCATGTCCCGCGAGGACGCGGTGCTGGCCTTCGAGCGTCATGCGACCAGCAAAATCGACAGTGAAGACGACCTCTATCGCATCGGAACTTTCGGCTTCCGCGGCGAAGCGCTGGCCAGCATCGCCTCCGTGGCCAGGGTGGACCTGACGTCCCGAACGGAAGAGGAGACGGCGGGGACCCGGGTTCGCATCGACGGGGGGGCGCCTCCGCGGGTAACGGATGCCGGACGGGCCCGGGGTACGACGGTCGCCGTGTCGCAGTTGTTCTACAACGTACCCGCCCGCCGGAAGTTCCTGCGGACGACGGCTACGGAGACGCGCCACATCGTTTCCGTGGTTTCCACGACGGCGATGGCCTATCCCGAGATCGCCTTCACGCTGACGGTAGACGGGCGGGATACCCTTTCCCTGCCCGCCGTGTCCAACGCCTATACCCGCGCGCAGGCCGTCATGGGCAACACGCTCATGAACCAGATGATACCGGTCACTTTCGAGGACGAACTCGTCAAGATACACGGGTTCATCAGCCGACCGGACGCCGCCAGGGTTTCCCGTACCCACCAGTATCTGTTCATCAACCTCAGGCCGGTGTCCAGTCGCGCCTTGAACCACGCCGTGTACGAAGGGTACGGTTCCATCCTTCCCCGGGACCGGTATCCCGTATCCATCATTTTCCTGAGCATCGACCTCGACCAGGTGGACGTCAATGTACATCCCGCGAAACGCGAGATCCGGTTCTCCGACGAATCCAGGGTATATGAGCGGCTGTTGCGGGCCATTCGTCTGGCGCTTCAGAACTCGGACGTGGTTCCCGTTTTCGAGACGGATACGCCGGACGTTTCCGATATGACGCCAGCCGCGGCGCCCGGTAGCGCGACCGCGCCGGATCCGGGATCGGCCGTGAAGCGAAGGACCCAGATCGACCTGTTCGGCGCCACAGGCCGCGACGGGAACCATTCGGGCGAGTGGACCTATACCCCGGCGGACACGGCGCAAGGGGAGCCTGGCGAAGAGGGGCGGGGAACGGTCAGGGAGAGTCACGATGGCGAAACGGTATCGCTCTGGCAGTTGCACAACGCCTATATCCTGGCCCAGGTTAAAGACGGATTCATGCTGATCGACCAGCACGCCGCCCACGAGCGTGTGCTGTTCGAACGAGCGCTGAAGACGATGGCTCATGAATCCGCCCCCTCCCAGCAATTGCTGTTTCCGGTGACCCTGGATCTCATGGTTCCCCAGATCGCGCTCGTCCAGGAACATTTCGATCATTTCGGCAAGTTGGGATTCAGTTTGAAACTGTTCGGCGAGCAGACCGTGGTCGTCGACGCCGTACCCTGTATGGCCAGCAACCAGGGCGTGGACACGCTGTTTCACAGAATGATTGAGAACCTGCAGGAACAACCGGAGAAAGCCCTGAAGGCGGAAGAACGAATCGCCCTTACCTTCTCCTCCCATGCCGGAATCCGCAAGGGCCACGCGCTGTCCCAGCAGGAAATGAACGGGCTCGTCAACGACCTGTTCGCCACGGAAATGCCCTACGTGACGCCCGGCGGACGGCCCATTGTAGTACGCATGCCGCTCGAGGAGATCGAACGCAGATTCAAAAAACCGCAGTAGGACGCAACCCGCCTCCCCGAACTTGACACGGCGCCACCCACTCGGTACTTTGGTTTTGTCCGAAAGGCAGATACCGTGTGCCGGGACGGGGATGATCCCGGTGAGATCCGGGCCGTGCGCGGGCTATTCGCGCACAGGCCACATGGAGCGTCCTACATGGTCGAGAGGTGGCAGAACCCAGCCGGGAACGGCGTTACGCTGGAACTTGCAATTCCAAGCAATCCCGATCTGACGGCGGAGGTAGATCGCCGCATAGAGGACCTGACGGTCCGGACCGGCTTCGACAAGGGATCGCGCGGCGACATCATGATCGCCGTGAACGAAGCGGTTAAGAACGCGATACTCCACGGAAACAGGTGTGATGAGTCCAAGCAGGTCATTATCACCTGCAATTGCAGTCCGGCGGAGTTCCGGATCCACATCTGCGACTGCGGCCGGGGTTTCGACCCCGATACCCTTCCGGACCCGCGAAACCCGGACAACCTGCTCAAGGAAAATGGCCGAGGCATCCTGATGATCAAGGCCCTCATGGACGAAGTCGAGTTCGATATCACGGAAAACGGCACCAGCGTAACCCTAATCAAGTACGGACACTGAGGAGATTCCATGGAGATCGTCGAACTTCGCAGCGACACCATGACCAGGCCGACTCCATCCATGCGTCGCGCCATGGCGAACGCCGAAGTCGGCGACGACTGTTTCGGTGAGGATCCCTCGGTCAACCGGCTGGAAGAAGCCATGGCCGCCCTGCTCGGCAAGGAGGCCGGCCTGTTCGTCACCAGCGGAACGCAGGGCAACCAGGTGGCGGTCCGGTCGCAGACTCGTCACGGCAATGACATCATCGCGGAAAAGTACAGCCACGTGTTCAACGCGGAAGCCGGCGCCCTCGGCGCGCTGTCAGGGGTGCAGGTCCGGCTGCTGACGGGTGAACGGGGCGTTTTCACGCCGGCGCAGATGGAGGAAGTGATTCAGCGGGGCGACAACGTGCACTACGGCAGGACCGCGCTGGTCGCGGTGGAGAACACCCACAACAAGTCCGCGGGTTATCCCTGGCCCGTGGATGCCCTTTCCAGGGTCAGCGCGTGCGCGCGGTCAAACAACCTGCGCATCCACATGGACGGCGCGAGGCTGTTCAACGCCTGCGTGGCGAAGGGCCTCACGGCCCAGACCTATACCCAGCACGTCGACACGGTTTCCGTATGCCTTTCAAAGGGCCTGGGCGCTCCGGTCGGCAGCGTGCTGGCGGGGGACCGGGACACGATAGACGCGGCCCGTTACTACCGCAAGATGCTGGGTGGCGGCATGCGGCAGTCGGGTGTTCTGGCGGCGGCCGGTCTCTATGCCATGGAGCACAATATCTCCCGGCTCGCGGAGGATCACGCCCACGCCCGTCGGCTGGCGGAAGCGCTCGCCGATCTTGATACCGTCGAGATCGACCTGGACGAGATACACAGCAACATGATATTCTTCAGCCTGCGGGACGGCCTGGATCCTTTCGAGGCCGTCGAGCGTCTGTCGGAAGAAGGCGTCCGGATGCTGGCCATGAAGCCGGGCGTCATCCGCGCCGTAACCCACCTGGACGTGAGCGGCGAACAGATCGACCGGGCCATCGACGTATGCCGGAAAGTGCTGAATCACGTTTCCTGAGCAGCCATGGCCGATATCCTGCAACTCCACCCCGAACACCCCCAGAAACGGCATGTCGACCGGGTCGTCGAAGCACTGCACCGGGGCGGCGTAATCGTCTATCCGACCGACACGGTCTATGGACTGGGTTGCGATATATTCAACCGCAAGGCCATCAACCGGATCTACCAGATCAAGCAGGCTCCCGCCGGGAAGCCGCTCAGTTTCGTCTGTTCGGATTTAAGTGATCTCGCCCGGTACGCGAAGAACATTTCCAATGCGGCCTACCGCATGATGAAACGCCTTCTCCCCGGGCCCTATACCTTCATTCTGGAAGCTTCGCGCGACGTGCCGAAGTTCATGATCGGCAAGCGGCGGACGGTAGGAATCCGGGTGCCGGACAACCGCATATGCCTCGAGATCGTACAGGCCCTCGGACGACCCGTGCTGAGTACGAGCATCGCGTCGGCGGTGGACGGAATTGCGATAAACGACATCGAATCCATAGCGTCCCGGTACGGCAAGGCCGTGGACGTTATCGTGGACGGCGGCGCAGGTGTAACGGAGCCGTCCACGGTAGTCGATCTTACGGGCGAGGAGCCCGATATCCTGCGAGCCGGCGCGGCCGCTGCCGATCTGTACTGAACGGGTCCCGCCCGACTGTATTGCCCGGACCGCATCCTGCGAGCCGGCGCGGCCGCCGCCGATCTGTACTGAACGGGTCCAGCCAGACTGTATTGCCCGGACCGCGTACCGCGCTGGACGGAACGAGCAGGTCATTCCAATGACGAATCAGAACGAGTAGGTCATCTCGAAGGCGAAATTGACCATCGACTTCTCCGCATCGCCGGTTTCCGGGTCCCCAAAGATCTCATCGTCCGAGAAATCCCTGCGGAGTTCCATGAGGAACCCGAGGCCGTCGGTCAGCGCGAACGTCGGGGCTATGGTGAGGGCCTGCCGGGTAAATTCCAGGCCGACCGGTGGATGATCCTGCGCGCCGCTGCGACGTGCGGCAATCTGCGATATCTCTCGGTTGAAGCGGTCGTACCTACCCGTCAACCCCATGACGTCGGTGAGACTGTAGTGCGCCATCACCATGTATCCGTTCCAACTGTTTTCTGCATTGATTTCATCCAGTTCCGTCTTGCCGTAGTTGTACTCACCTCCGATGATCAGTCGGGGCGATGGCGTCAGGGTAAGGTCTATATCGTAGACGGTCAGATTCCCGACCAGCCCTTCTTCGTCACCTCGCATGGCCGAGAAACCGATCCCACCCAGTTCTTCGTGGCTGTAACCGAGTCTTCCGCCGATCATCTTGTTGGTATTCGCGTCGACGTTCTGGTCCCACCCGTTGGACAGGTGAACCACTACGTCAACACCGTTGCCCAGGTTCATGGACAGCATGGCGCCGGTCAGGTTGGTGGGCAATCCATTATCGAAGACTAATGCATGGGAAAACTGGTACATGTCCGGGGCGTCCAGGAGCTCGAACCCAATGGGCGCGTTGAACTTGCCAAAAGTAAGGGTCGGGTAGTTCCCCTCTCCCCGGCCCATGCCGAGATCCAGGGTCACGTATCCCTGTTCCGCGTCGAGGGTGAACCCGCCCTCACCGTCGCTTACCCATTCAAGGTCGGCTCTCAGCGTGCCGATACCGCCCAGGTTTTTTGTAAGATCGATCTCCACCTGATCGAGGCCGAAGGTATTTGCATCATCCAGGTTACTGTAGGTATAACTGGCGTCTACGAACCCTGAGATTTCGACAAGGTCAGAAATGCCCGCGATTCCTCCGGTCTCCATGCCGTCCGCGGCATCGTTTTGGGCGGCAACCGGCACGGCCACGAGTGTCAAGGCCGGCAGCCACGCGGCGATTCTCCGTAACAAGAAGGCACCCATTTTCACGCTCCCATGATGTAATGTGATAGAAAAGGAACCTCTCGATGTTCTTGACTCATCGAAAATCTACTGTGGATACGAATGCTGTCAAATGAAACGTTACTGAATTTCAAAGCGTTCTTTTCTGTCGCGCTCCCCGGCGACGAGCAGTACGTCATCCTCCTGGATCACATAGTCGGGCGAAGGAACGAAATGGACCTGGCCGGCACGGTGTTCCCGCTTCCTGATGAGCAGGATCTGCACCCCGTACCGGCTGCGGATCCGGAGTCTCCGGATGCTGCTGATAGTAGTAGTTTATTACTCGTCTGGTCGGACGTGTACGGTCATACCGTCGCGTGAAATCCGTCGCCATCTCATATAGGATATGGGAATGGTCAGTGTGACAGTCGCTACCGCAAAACCAAGGAGAACCAAGCCCAAGGGCCGGCATCCCCACAACGCGCTCGCCGCCGCCTTTGTTCGCAGTGCGCCCGCTCGGGTGGAGACCCGCTCTCAGACTAGCGCCGCGCCCAGGCCATGCCCACGTTCACTGATGCACACGGTGCGCCAGCTCCATCCGGTTCGCGCTCACAACCTGCCGAAGAGGGAGTGTCCGTTGCCATGAACGAGGGACGAGGATCCGGTGCCAAGAGGGGCCTTGACAATAACTGATAATCGGGTATCATTTATCCATGCAGAGAGCGAAGCAGCAGTTGACCGTCTTGCAGCAAACAGTCACATCGCGCATATCTCGCGGTCTGGACGGAGAACAGAGCGTATGTTGATCAACACATCACCACGCCACCCGAACCTCGAACGGGCTCGACGCATCAAGAAGGCGTTGCGTGAAGCGCTGAGCCTTTCAGATGACATGACGGTCACGGTCACCGAGCTGGCTTGTCTCGAAGAAGGCTGC
>JAPOOT010000330.1 GCA_026713285.1 Gemmatimonadota bacterium
CTGCTCTTTCCTTCGTGCACGGCGTCCTTGATTTCTGAAATCACCTGTCTGAATTCTTCTTCTATATCATCGGTTATTGCTTCCTTTTCCGACATTGTCCTTGCCTCCCTGTAGGCTTCTCACAACCGCTTGACATGTTTGGCATACCTAAAATACTTCGCAAGCTCCAGAAGCAGTTCGAGGTATTCGGTCATGACCTTCAATGCCTGATTTAAAGGATACCCAATGCCGCCCTGAATTCAAAGGTATTCCCGTTAACATCCATACAACACCCCTGTACCGGGCATCACTTCAGTTTTCATCGGCAGTCACCACCTGGCGTTCAACTGCAAAATCCATCGTGTTTCGACGAGGGGAACCTTGAGTTGATCGTAGCGGGTCTGACGAGTCCGCGTATAACGCACCACGGTGGAAA
This sequence comes from Gemmatimonadota bacterium, assembly GCA_026713285.1. Lineage (GTDB taxonomy): Bacteria > JAAXHH01 > JAAXHH01 > JAAXHH01 > JAAXHH01 > JAAXHH01. The sequence goes on from JAPOOT010000330.1 coordinate 416, forward strand.
CGCCCGATCCGACCGGTCCGTACAGCAGGATAACCCACCTTTCGCGGCGGTTGGATCGAAACAGGGAGGTCGAAGCTTCCGGCTCGGGAAACCCGGACAGCATATACTCCCACTGGGCGGACAGGCTGACGCGGTCCCTGGACCGGTATCGCATGTACAATCGCAGATCGTGCACGGGCTTCAAACCGGACTGGCCGAGTCGCTCGTAGCGGGCCCGCCACTGGACCCGGGCGGGCAGCCGCCAGGCCACCTGCCCCTGCCAGGTATCCCGCAGGGACGGTCCGGCTGTCCGCTGCTCATCCAGGTCGCGACGCCAAACCCCGGAGAGCAAGACGCCGCCGTTCATCCTGCGGCGGAAGCGAAAGGTGCTCCGCCGATAGAGTTCCAGGTAGGTCAGTCGGGGTTCGACGCTCAGTTGAAGCGTGGTCCTGCGATCGGGTCTCCAGCGCAGGAGCAGGCTCTGCCACGTCCGTTCGGACTTCTCGATGAGCCGGGCATCCGGTTGACGGTGGATCGTCAGTCCCCCTTCCACGCGCTCCATGCTCCAGATCATGCCCCCCTGAACGGTCTGGTATCCCTCATCGTCGATGGCCAATTCGCCAAACAGGTTCGTGGCGCCGTAGAGCAAGTCCAGGTCTACACCAGCGCGCACGCGACCTTCCGAGTGTAGGGCCGAGATACCGATCACCCCGCTATTCCGCTTCCAGCCCAGACGGCCGCCGGATTCCCATTCGCCCGATTTGGCCCGTGAGAGGATCCCCGTCAGGCTATAACCTGGGCGGTCAATCCGTAGCGCCACTCCACGACGGGCGCCGGATGCGTAGGTCGTACGCACGGGTCTCAGTCCCCGGACACGGCGTTTCACCGACGCGCTAAGACTGGCGGTCGAAGGCCGGATCGAATGGCTGCGCCACACCAGTCCCTGGCCGAAATCCATTTCGTAGTATCCCAGGATCAACATGCGGGATGCATCCGCCTGGCCCAGTTCCAGATATCCCGACCGCCACCGGGTTTCACCATCACGATCCCGGCGTTCCCCTCGTCCGCCCAGTCTGAATGACCGTCCGAGTTCAATGTCCCCCTGCAGACCGAGGGTGCCGTTTCCTGCAGCTTCCGGACGGTCGGTACGGCTTCGGCTCAGGCGCCAGCGACCCGCGGGTTTAAAGGTGCGGACACCGGCCGCCCGAATGAAGGGACTGATTCGGGATACAAGAGCCTCCGTGAAACCTGGAATACGAACGAGTTCCCCACCGCTGGTGAAGGGGCCGTGTTTTTCGCGCCAGGCGACGACGGCTCCGGCGAGGGCCGGCGTGATCCACGGCAGTTGTTCCAGTTCGGTACGTCCGACCCGGTTGATATCAAGCGGGTCGCGCCGCAAAGAAATCAATAGCGCAATGTCCTCCGGATCGATATCTGCCGCTTCCCGGTCGATCAGTGCATCTATGGAATAGTCTGGTTCCTGGCCCAACCGTTCTTCTGGAGAGAAAATCATCATTGCTAGGTACACGGAGACCAGAATCCGCCATGCATGGTACTTGAACCGGCTCATTTCAGCCGAATTCCATGGTGACAGAAAACCGGTGCGTGATGCCGAGCAGGGAGTGGGACGACAGGGCGTAGTCCGTTTTCACGCGGCCCTTTTCCAGGCCCAGGCCAACATAGAACAATGACGGATCGGTCGTCAGACCCGCCCTGATCGTAACAAGCTCCGCCAGGTGAAACTCCTGCCCCACCCTCGTGGTGTAGCCATGGCGGGGATGGCGGTCGAGCTGGAAGGAAACTGTCAGGCGGTCTCCCGTCCTGCTCAGCCCCGCCTGGATGATACGCGGATTCTCTGTTGCGGTGCCGGACTCCTTGAGAAGTGCGACGGCATGGGCCATCGCGCCGAGACGAAGTTGATATGGGAGATCAATGAGGACACCCGCGTCCATCGCAACGGCGGAAGCGCCCTCGTAGTTTCTGACGGCAAGGCTCATTCGGCGAAGCGTAAGTCCCGCATGGAATCTCCTGCCGATGGATCGTCCGTAGGAAAGACCGAACACGCCCTCCCGGTACAACGAGCTTCCGAGACCGTGGTAGAACAGGCCGAAGTGCCCCAGGGCGGTAGGTGCGACACCGGAGACGGACACCTGGGCCAGCTCTTTCAAGCCGAATAGCCGCGTGTAGTGGCTCGTCAATGCGAACCGGCCGACCTGGGGCGTACCGCCCGGATTGAGGAAGGTCGCTTCGGCGTCATCCGCGACGGCTACGAAAGCGCCCGCCATGCCGACCGGCCTCGCACCGGCGAAAACTGGTTCGAATGCGCTCCAGGCCGTACCTGGAGACAATAGCAGCAAAAACAGCGGTAGTATCCGTTTCATCTGTGCTCCCGTCTCGAAATGATCGACTGTGAATCTCGTTTCCTGGCGCCACAATTCTTCAGTCGAAGCCCGGTCCCGGATTCTCGTTTAAATCTGTTTTTTGTTGGTCCTACGCGTCCCAATCTCGCGTTGACCACCCGTCCCCTATCCCGTATATTTGTTGATGTCGCGCCCCAGTAGCTCAGTTGGACAGAGCATCGGACTTCTAATCCGAGGGTCGCAGGTTCGAATCCTGCCTGGGGTATGCCAACTCGCATTTCGGTGGTTTCGCAGGCGCCTTGATTCCCATATATGATGGAATTGAGTATCAGACCCGCAGTCTGAAGACTGCAGACCATGTTGTATCTCCGCACGAACAAGACGATTTCGTGCGCGTCCGAGGTCTGGCGCAGTCATCGGTAGCGCGGAGTTCCCCCTTGATTGAAGATGCCACTTCGCAACCGGGTAGAATCCGGGGTTGCTTACGCGCCTGGCGTCGTATCCTGTCGGTGAGAAGATCCTTATGCACGATTCTGCCAGACTTCGCAGCCCCCCCCCCCCCCCCCCCCCCCCCCCCCCACGCCCTCCTCCTCCCCCCTCCCCACGCCGCCGCCTCCGCA
>JAPOOT010000254.1 GCA_026713285.1 Gemmatimonadota bacterium
CGCACGTCCGCCACCGTCCAGTCCAGTTTCCTTCCAGGATACATGGGGATGACGTCGCCGTACCGCTCAGGTATGACCGCCCCTGTTTTTTCGAACACCACGGTTTTCTCCGGCGGTGCGACGCCGTAGATCCGTTGCGCGTTGTCCGAGACGAAGGCCTGCAACCGGTCCAGCGCGCCGTTTTCTTCGAAAAGTCCGACGAGCATCTGCAGGGCCACGGGGGCGGTGAAGACCCCGGCGGCGCAGCCGGCGCACTCCTTCCTGTCGACCGGGTGCGGTGCGGAATCGCTGCCGAAGGCCAGCTTGGGGTGGGCTTCGAGGGCCCGTGCGAGAAGCGCGTCGCGGTCTTCCGGCCGCTTGGCGATCGGCTTGCAGAAGAGGTGGGGATTGAGCAGGCCGCCCGCCACGTCGTCCAGGGTGATCAGCAGGTGCTGCAGGGTGACGGTCGCGTACATGTTCTCGTGACGGTCCAGCAGCGCGGCGGCCTCCCGCGTGGTGATGTGTTCCATGACGATGTCCAGCCGGGGGAAACGCGCGGCCAGATCTTCGTAGACCGGGAGGAACGCGCGCTCGCGGTCCAGCACGAAATCCGACGTTTCACCGTGAACCATCAAACGGATTCCCATGTCCTCCATGCGGGCCAGGGTATCCTCCACGTCGCGGAGGTTGCCGACCCCTGTGTCGCTGTGGGTAGTGACGCCCTCCGGGTACAGTTTGACACCGATGATCCGGTCCTTCATCGAGGCCAGTTCCCTTTCGGTATAGGGCCGCATGAACAGGGTCATGTACGGTTCGAAGGCGTGGCCGGCCACGGCCGTCCTGACTTCGGCCGCGTACCGTTCCAGCCGGCCGAAATCATCCACCGGAGGCACCAGGTTGGGCATGATCACGCCGCCGGCGAAGGTCCTGGCGCTCAATGGCGCCACGCGCCTCAGCATATCGCCTTCGCGGAAGTGGATGTGCATGTCCAGGGGGGAATGGAGGAAGCAGGTCGGGTTCGTCATGGGAAGAGCAGGATTCCGAATTACGCCATTTGAATTCAGGGGACGGGGTCGTAGAAGGGCAGGTCCGCGATTTCGGCGACGGCCGTCCCGCCGTTCACCTCGACGTCCACCGGTCCGCCCGACTCCCGGTATCTCCGCCGGAGGAATCCCAGCGCGATGATCTTGTTTACGGCCCTTCCATGTACGGCCGTCGTGATCCAGCCGGCGTCCTTCCCATCCTGCCGAATCGCGGCATCTCGTTCGGGCAGCGTTTCCCCTTCGATGACCAGACCCGAGAGCAACCTGTTGGGACGCCCCCGGTGCTCCATCATCACGACGGGCTCCTGCCCGACGTAGCATCCCTTGGTGAAACTGACCGCCCGGTCTTTCACCGCCTCGTTGGGGATGATCCGCCCGTCCAGTTCCGCCGTACAGCGGGGGATGCCGGCTTCCACGCGCAGTACCTCCATGGCCTCTTGTCCGATGGGGACGCAGTCGCCGCCTCCTCCACCGTCACCGCCGTCTCCGCCGAGCAGCGCTTTCCAGGCTCCGTCCGCGCTACCGGCGGGGACGTATACGTCATAGTCTCTTTCACCCGTGCGGTGGGACCGCGCTACGGTCAGGGACAGGCCGTTCCACGCCAACTCGACGTGTCCGCAGGGCGGCAGGCCGTCCAGGGGACCGGACAGGCGCCGGATGCAGTCGTCCGCCCGTCTCCCGTATACGCCGATCAATCCGTACTGCGAGGTGACGTCCGCGATCTCGACGTCGTCCATGAGCGCGTACCGGTCGAGCGTGTCCCGGAGAACGCCCGCCATCCCCGGTTCCACGTCGATGAGCAGGTCCTCTTCCCGGACATAGACCGACATGTCCGAGATGATCTTACCCTGGGGCGTCAGCATGCAGGCATAGACGCCCTCTCCGGCGTCCAGGCCTTCCACGTCGTTGGTCACCACGCGGTGCAGGAAGCGCTGCCGGTCCGCGCCGGTCATGCGCAGTTTGCCGCGGCAGGACAGGTCGCACAGGCCGGCGGCGGTCCGGACGGCGCGGTATTCGGCGGCGGCGTCTCCGTAGTGAAGCACGGACACCCGGCCCTGGAAGTCCCCGGATACCGCGCCGAAATCGTCGTGGGAAATGTACGTTGCGCTCATCGGTCGCCCGGAGTTTGCTTTACGGCTTGAGACATCGGCTTAAACTCAGCGAAATCGCAATGTATCAATGCGCCCGGCCCGCGCTTCTGTCAATCGATATTTTCGGTTCGGCAGGGGCCTTTTGGGTTGACACTTCGCCGTCTTTTCGTTATGCTGATCGCGTTGTTTGCGGCATGCCGGGAGCGCCGCACTTCCTGTCGTCTTCCCTTGAATAGTATCGGAAAGGATCGCGGTGCCCGCCGTCTCGCTGGAACAGCTCGTTTCGCTTTGCAAACGCCGCGGAATCATCTATCCGGGTTCCGAAATATACGGCGGATTGCAGGGTCTGTACGATTATGGCCCGGTGGGCGTCGAGCTGAAGAACAACATCGTGGACTCCTGGTGGCGAAAGAACGTCTATGAACGCGATGACATGGAAGGGCTCGACAGCGCCATCCTGATGAACCCGCAGACCTGGAAGTATTCGGGTCACGAGGAAACCTTCGTCGATCCCCTGGTGGACTGCCGGAAATGCCAGGGACGCTGGCGCGCCGACCAGGTTGGAGGCGCCTGCCCGTCGTGCGGTTCCACGGACCTGACCGATCCGCGGCCCTTCAACCTGATGTTCAAGACGCAGGTGGGCCCGGTCTCGGAGGAGGACGCATACGCCTATCTGCGTCCCGAGACCGCCCAGGGCATTTTCGTTAATTTCAACAACGTGCTGACCACCACGGCGCGCAAGCTGCCCTTCGGCATCGCGCAGGTGGGCAAGGGGTTCCGCAACGAGATCAATCCCCGCAACTTCCTGTTCCGCGTGCGCGAATTCGACATGCTGGAAATCGAGTTCTTCGTCCATCCCGGCACGGAGGACGAATGGCAGGACCGGTGGCTGGAAGACCGGCTCGACTGGTGGGAGCACATCGGGGTAGGCCGCGACGCCATCCGGATCCTGGACGTTCCGCGGGAGGACCTCGCCCACTACTCCAAGAAGACCTACGACCTGATGTACCGGTATCCCTCCCTCGGCTACGAGGAACTGGAGGGCATTGCCAGCCGGACGGATTTCGATCTGGGTTCGCACACGCGGTACCAGGAGCAGTACGATCTCACGGCGGACGTGGCGGAGAACCCCTCCAGCACGACGCGGCTGTCCTACTTCGACCCGCAGGCGAACCGCCACGTGATCCCCTTCGTGGTCGAGCCGTCGGCGGGTGTCGGACGCTGCCTTTTGGCCGTGCTCAGCGAGGCCTACGATGAACCCATGGTCAAGGCGCCGCCCGGGGATAAACTCGAGGGCGTCAGGGACGGGCTGGAGGCCTTCAATGCGTCCGTCTCGAAGAACAAGAAGCTGCCCGCGGAGGCCCGTGAATCCATGCTGGCCTTCGGGGAGTCGATCGCCGGTGAACTGCCCGAAAGCATGCCGCGCATCGATGCGCTCCTGGCCATACCCGGCGCCGACCGGATCAAAGAGGGCAAGACGCTTCGGAACCTGTCGCAGAAGGTCATCGGCGACCACTACCGGACGGTGTTGCACCTCAGGCCCCACCTGGCCCCGGTCAAGGTGGCGGTCTTCCCCCTGAAGCGGACCGACGAGCGCCTGGCATCCACGGCCCGTGATATACGCAAGTCGCTGCAAACCGGTGGCAGGATCCGCACGGTCTACGACGATACGGGCGCCATCGGCAAGCTCTACAGGCGCCAGGACGAAATCGGCACGCCGCTCTGCGTCACGGTCGACTTCCAGACGATTGACGACCAGGCGGTGACGGTCCGCGACCGGGATACCATGGCGCAGGACCGGGTCTCCATCAATGAACTGAAGGATTACGTAGAAGAAAAGCTCGCGTCATGACGGGATCGCCTCCGAGGCGAACGGGACCGAAAGGAGCAACACATGGCACGCAACGTTAACGTGGGCCTGGTGGGTTATTCGTTCATGGGCAAGGCGCACAGCCACGCCTTCAAGGACATGTCCTTCTTCTTTCCGGATGCGTCCGGCGTGCCGGTTATGAAGGCCATCTGCGGCCGGAACGAGGAGAACGTGAAGGGCGCGGCCGCGGAATTCGGCTGGGAAGGTTACGAGACCGACTGGAAGACGCTGGTCGCCCGCGACGACATCGACCTCATCGACGTCTCGACCCCGGGCGACAGCCACGCGGAGATTGCCATCGCCGCCGCGGAAGCGGGCAAGCACGTCTTCTGCGAGAAACCGCTGGCCAACACCCTATCGGAAGCCCGCGCCATGGCCGACGCCGTGAACAGGGCGGGCGTAAAGAGCATGGTGGCCTACAACTACCGCAGGGTGCCCGCCGTCGCGCTGGCGAAGCGGCTTATCGAAGAGGGGCGCATCGGCCAGGTCTACCACTGGCGCGCCGTATACCTGCAGGACTGGATCATGGACCCCGACTTTCCCCTGGTCTGGCGGTTGCAGAAGGAGAAGGCCGGCTCGGGCCCCCACGGGGACCTGAACGCCCACATCATCGACCTGGCCCGGTATCTCGTCGGCGAGATCACCGAGGTGACCGGCATGCAGGAGACCTTCATCAAGGAGCGTCCCATCGCGGAGGAGATCGATGCGGCCCTGGGCGCGAGCGCCGGCGGTTCCACGCGCAAGGGACCGGTGACGGTGGACGACACGACCCTGGCCCTCGCCCGGTTCGAGAACGGCGCCGTGGGCTCCTTCGAGGCCACGCGCTTCGCCGGCGGCAGGCGCAACGGCAACCGATTCGAGATCAACGGCAGCAAGGGGTCCATCGCATTCAACCTGGAGAAGATGAACGAACTGCAGTACTACGACCGGGCAGACGAGGACCACGTGCAGGGCTTTCGCGAGATCATCGTGACCGAAGGCGCCCATCCCTACATGGACCGGTGGTGGCCGCCGGGACATATCATCGGCTGGGAGCACACTTTCATCCACGAAATCTACGATCTCATGCAGGCCATCGCCGGCGCCGATGACACCCTGCACCCGGATTTCGACGAGGGGGTCAGAGACCAGGCCGTGCTGGAAGCCATTTCCCTGTCGGCCGAGCACGGCGCCTGGGTCCGGATCGCCGACCTCTAGGCCACCGGCCCGGGAACAGGATACCGGTTGCGTGGGGTCTGTCGTCATCCGGCGACTCCCGCGCCGTACATGCCGTCCATGAAACCGAAAGGAGCAATCAACCATGTCACGTCCCGTAACGCTATTCACCGGCCAGTGGGCGGACCTTACGCTGGATACCCTCGCCGGCAAGGCGGCGAGCTGGGGATTCGACGGACTCGAACTGGCCTGCTGGGGGGATCACTTCGACGTGCGGCAGGGCGCCGAGAGCAAGGCGTACTGCGAGGAACGCAGGGCTTTGCTCGAAAAGCACGGCCTGCAGATCTTTTCCATTAGCAATCATCTCGCCGGCCAGGCCGTCTGCGACCTGATCGATGCCCGGCACGAAGCGATACTGCCGCCTCATGTCTGGGGCGACGGGGATCCAGAAGGCGTGCGGCAACGCGCGGCCGAGGAAATGAAACTGACCGCCCGGGCCGCCGCCAACATGGGCCTCGGCGTCGTCAACGGATTCACCGGTTCATCGATCTGGCACCTCCTCTACTCTTTCCCCCCCGTGGACCCGACGTCCATCGACGCCGGCTTCGACGATTTCGCGGCGCGCTGGAATCCCATCCTGGACGTATTCGACGAGGTGGGCGTGAAGTTCGGACTCGAGGTGCATCCCACGGAAATCGCCTTCGACATCTCCTCGGCCCAAAGGGCGCTGGACGCCCTGGGCAACCGCGAGGCCTTCGGCTTCAACTACGATCCCAGTCACTTCGGCTACCAGGGCGTGGACTTCGTGGAATTCATACGGACCTTCCGCAATCGCATCTACCACGTGCACATGAAGGACGTCTGGTGGTCGGACCGGCCGACCCGTGCCGGGGTATTCGGCGGACACGTCAACTTCGGGAATCCCGACCGCTTCTGGGATTTCAGATCCCTCGGCCGCGGCAGCATCGACTTCGAAGAAATCATCCGCGCGCTCAACGAGATCGGATACCAGGGCCCCCTCTCCATCGAGTGGGAAGATAGCGGCATGGACCGTGAACACGGGGCGGAGGAAGCGTGCGCTTTCACCAGGGGCGTGGATTTTCCTCCTTCCGACGTGGCCTTCGACGCCGCCTTCGCCGAAGAATGAACGCATGGCCAAAAAGGCGACGCACGTCGTCGTGGGTGGCAGACAAGAGGGCTCGATGCGAAGATGGTTACACGCCTTTGCCTGCGCCGCCGTTTTCGCAGCGGGCTGCGGTTCATCGGTCGACGGTCCCGGGGCCGGAACCCAGCCCTCGCGGGTCAACTCGCTGGGCCGGGAACTCCCGGCCGACGCCGCCCCGGCGAGTGAGCAGTTCGTCCGGCTGAGCATGCTCGAACCGTCCACCTTGGACGTGGGCATATCCCTCTTCGACGCCCAGTTCAACGCCTTTCTCTTCGAATCCCTGCTGGTCTTCGACGAAGACATGGAGATCAGGGGCGCGGCGGCCGAATCCTGGTCCGTGGCGGACGACCACGTGACCTGGACTTTCAAGATCCGCTCGGGCGCCAAATGGAGCGACGGCCGGCCGGTAACCGCCCACGATTTCGAATGGTCCTTCCGCCGGCTGCTCGATCCCGCGCACGCCAACGTATTCGCCTACTTCTACTACCCGATCAAGGGTGCCAGGGCCTTTAATTCGGGGCGGACGAGCGATGCGTCGACGGTCGGCGTCCGGGCGGTGGACGACCGGACGCTGGTGATCGAAACCGAAGAACCCTGCTCCCATTTCCCCTACATACTGACCTTCTTCACTTCCGTGCCGGCCCCACGGTGGCAGGTGGAGAAATACGGGATAGGGTGGACCGAGCCGGAGTACTGCGTGTCCAATTCCACCTGGCGCCTCGCGTCAAGGGACAAGAGCGTCGGCATGACCTACGTGCTGAATCCCCACTATAACGGACCGTGGAAGGGATACCTCGAACGCATCGAGTTCACCTTTATCCTGCCGGGCTGGCGCGGGCTTCCGGCCTATGAAAACGGCGAATTCGACCGGATCGGCGTCATGGGCCCCGACTATCACCACGCGCGCATGGATCCCGTCCTGAGCCGAGAACTGATCACCTATCCCAACTTCGGAACTTACTACACGATCTTCAAAACCGGCGAGCCGCCCTTCGACAACATCCGGCTGCGCCAGGCCCTGGCCCACGCCATCGACCGCGATGCCATCTGCAACGTAGTGCTTGGCGGCGGCGCAACGCCCGCCTACGGCATGCTGCCGAAGGGATTCCCCGGTTACCAGTCAGACCGAATCCACAAATACCAGGCGTTCGATCCCGAGTTGGCCCGGAAACGACTGGCTGAAGCAGGTTATCCCGGCGGCAAGGGACTGCCCCCGCTCGAGCTCTGGGTGCGGGGCCAGCCGCCCACCCCCGACGAATGGAACGTGGTGGTCGCCATGCAGCAGATGTTCGAGGATCATCTGGATATCGAGGTGAACCTGCGCCAGCAGTCCACCAACGCCTTCAACGCCTACATGCGCGACCACGAGATCCCGTGGGGGTTCCTCTGGTTCAACATGGATTACCCGGACCCAAGCGACATGATCGCCGTGCCCTGGCGTTCTCAACCCGCGGGATCGGGCCGGCAGGACTGGAAGCACGACGAATTCGACCGCCTGGTGGATGCGGCCGCGCGGGAATTCGACAACGAGAAACGGGTGGCCATGTATCAGGACGCCGAGGTGATCCTGGCGGAGGAGGCCGCGGGCGTGTTCCTGCACAACATGGTCAACGCGACGCTGAGCAAGCCGTGGGTCATGGGTATCGGGGAGAACAGGTATGGCGACCGGCGGTGGAGTGGATTCGCGCCGGCCTACGCCACCCTGTACATCGGGGAGCTGGAAGAAGGATCGGGGCGGAGATAGGGATCAGGAGAAGGAATCAGGAGCAGCAATCAGTCAGGAGCAGGAATCACGAGAAGGGCTCGGGAGCGGGGCTCACGTGCAGGGGTCAGGGAAATGGATCCAGGTCGAAACCGGATTCGGGCCGGATCCGTTCCGCGCCTTCCGGCCAGTCCACGGGCCATTCCCAGCCCGGGATTTCCAGGCTTTCCGCCCGAACCCGGTGCGCGGCGGCCCTACGATGCACGCCCGGCGGCGCCTTGCTGACTGCTGAGCTGTGGAGCATGGTGGGATAGTAAAACGTAACGCTTCCCTCGCCCGCAATGCTGTCGACGGCCTCGTGCTCGTGCGCGGCGACGTAGTCCGCCAGGCCGCCCGATCGGCTTGCCAGTTCGAGGGGCCCTTCGAGATAGGAGCCGGGCAGGACCTTCATGGCGCCGTTCTCGATAGTCTGCGGGTCCACGTTGATGCGGACGATGATGGTCTTCCGGAAGTAGTCTTCCTGCCAATCGATATGGTCCGGGCGTACGTGCACGTGGCCGAACTGGGTCCAGTAGCCGCCGAGGTCGACTTCCCGTCCCTTCGGCGGATCGACGATGAAGAAGGTGTCCTGGTGCCAGCCGATCTCCGCGTCCCCGCCGGCCACCTTGTCGAACATCGTGCCGATGCTCGCGTGCCGGACCGGTTCCCCCAGCGCGCGTTCCAGCACGCTAACGATGGCGGGATGCCGGGAAAACCGGAGCCCGCCTTCGCACACGGCATAGAGTTCCCACAGCAGCCAGACCGTGTCCTTCGATTTCCCGAGAAGCTTGTCTGTCGGCCGGCCCTTGTATTCATCGACGCGGCTTGCTTCCGCGATCGTCCGATCCAGGAGCCTCCGGAACGTACGCATCTCTACCGCCGAGAATACGCCTTCGACGGTGACGATGCCTTGCGTCTTCAGTTCCTCTGTCGCTTCCTGCAAATCGAGGGCTGTTTTCACGTGGTTCATGGCCTTACTCCCACTGAGCGACGGGGCGCTAACGGTTCAACCTGAGCGTTATTTCCTCCGTCTCCCATCCGGAGCGAATCTCCAGGGTATCCGGATGGACCATGGACCGCTCGGCGGGGACGAAGGGCAGGGCGGTGCCGTAATCATATCTTCCATTTCCATTCGCGTCGCGGTATGCTTGCAGGATATACCGGCCCGGCATGACATTGTCAAACCTGAAATCACCCGGTCCGGCCAGATCGATTTCCGATGAGGCGTCCGATTGGCGTAGCCGGTAAAGTGAGATCCACACGGGCCCCGTTCCCTCCGGGTCTTCGTCCTCGAACATTCCCGACAGCGAACCGTATTCCGCGGGGTCGACGGTAGAGAAGAAGTATGCGAGCGTATCGGGACGGTCGCCCGTGGCCTGTAGCGGTTGGCCGTATCCATTCTCGACCAGGACGGCCAGTACGAGGATCTCGTATTCCGCGCTTGGTTGCAGCAGGGAGTCGGGCCGCATCGCGGCGATCGTGGAGGAGATCCATCGAAGATCCCCTCCGACCTCCAGGCCAGAGGAGTCCCGCAGGACCACGGCTTGCTCCTCCAGGGAGACCGGTTCGCTGAAGGAGAACCGGAGCTCGACAGACTGCGCGACATCCCGCGATCGGTCGTCCGGATGAACTTCCAGAAGCCTCGGCGATGGCGGGTTCTCAACGGACGACCCGGTGAACTCCGCCGTATTCTCCGTTGAGTCGATCGGTTCCGCCCAGTTGTCTTCCAGTCCGCTCACGGTCAGCAGGTAAACCCGGTCTCGGACCTGGGGGGCCGTGGTCAGTACGATGGTCGACGAATCCGCCGGATCCCGGTACGCGGACAGGACCTCGAGGCGCTCTCCTTCCTCCACGCCGGTGATCGCATAGGCGTCGAGATCCCGGACCCGGTCGCCCCGTGGCGCCTCGCTCAGGTACACACTCAGTTCGCGCATGTGGGGGGGCCGGGCGGAGATCACGTGCATGGAGGCGGTGTCGTTCACGGCCAGGCGGAACCACAAGGGACCGTCCGACATTTCCTCTTCCGACAGGTTGACGTCCCGGGTGGGCACGCCGACGGGGTCCGAATCCGCGTCGTAGAGACGGTCTCTGCCCTGGTCCAGGAAGGTGAAAAACCGGTAGCGGTCCGCCGTAAGATTGGTAAACTTGAAAGTGCCATCCCTGCCGGCCTGGGTCAGGTAGTCCGGGGTCGTGCCGGTCGGGTTCGGATCCGGCTTACCGGCAAGGCTGTAGGCCCAGACGTACGCGTTCCTTGCGGGTAGGCCCTCATGGACCGCCAGGCCGCCCACCTCCCCCTTTTCGATGTTCGGACCGGTCGACAGCGCATAAACAAAGGTGGAGTCCATGCGGTTGCTCCGCATGTCCCTTATGCCTGTACCCACCGTGATGATATAGGTTCTTTCCTCAAGCAGGGGCTCCTCGAACCGGACCGTGATCCGGTCACCCTGCCAGTTCGATTCTGCTTCGAATTCCACGATAGGCGCGATGAAGAGATTGCCCTCGATGGAGCGGGGCTCGATGCGTTCGTTGAAGGTCACCGACGGGGAAACGTCCAGCGGCACGTGGGTCGAACCCGACGGCGGATCGGTTTCCACCACGTAGGGCGGAAAACGGTCGCGCGGACCGCCGGGCGGCAGGCCTTCGCGAGCGCAGGCCATGCCGGCCAGAACGGCCAGGCCGGCCGAAAGCAACAGAGCGATAATGACCGGCGTCCCGTTCATAGATCAGGCGCGAGGATGCGCTTCTTCGTACATTTTTTTGAGTCGGTCGAGGGCGACGTGAGTATAGACCTGCGTGGTCGAAAGCCGTTCGTGACCGAGCAGTTCCTTGACGGCCAGCAGATCCGCTCCGGCGTCAAGCAGGTGCGTGGCGGTCGTATGTCGGAGCATGTGGGGCGTCAATCCCTGCTGGCTTATCCTGAGACCGTATCTCGCCAGGATATACTGGACCCCGCGGCCCGTCAGTCTGCGGCCGTGTTGATTCAGCAGCAGCGCGGCCGTTTCTTCCCGCTTCGCCTTGATCAGCAGGGGCCGGGCGTCCAAATAGGATTCCAGCGCGGCCAGGGCCTGCCCCCCCAGTGGCACGATGCGTTCCTTGTCTCCCTTCCCGATCACGCGGATCCGTTCTTCCGTCAGTTCGATCGCGCCGATATCGAGTCCTACGAGTTCCGATAGACGCATGCCCGCTCCGTAGAGGAGTTCCAGGATGACCGCGTCCCGCAGACCGAGTACCTGGCCGCGGTCGGGCTGGCCGAGCAGTGCTTCCACCTGGCTTCTATCCAGGAACCGGGGCAGGTGACGGTCCCATTTCGGCGTGGTCAGATAGACGCACGGATTCGAGGAAACGGCTCCTTCCCTGCAGAGGAAGTGGAAGAAGGACCGCACGGCCGCGAATCGACGCGCGATGGTCCGTCTGCTGAAACCTTCCCGGTGCAAATGGCGGAGGAACGCCCGCACCACGGACTTGTCGATTGAATCCGGAACCGGCGGTTCGGCGCCGTGCTCGGAGAGGAAAGACTGGAATTGGGCCAGGTCGCCGGCATAGGCCGACAGGGTATGCCGGGAGTAATTCCGCTCGATCTCGAGATGGGCGAGGAATTCGCTAACCAGTTTCTCCATGATCGGTCAAGCCTCCTGGAGCGTCTGTCCCGCCTGGTCCGCTTCGTCTGCCTGGTCGGCTTCGTTCGCCTGGTTGGAACCGGAGGGCGGCTGCTCGGTGGGCCGGACCCGATGCTTGCACGACGGGCACTGCAGCGCCGAGCGTCCGGACCTTTCCTGTTTCTCGACCATGAGGGGATAGTCGCATCGTGGACAACGGCGATCGACCGGGGTGTCCCACACCACGAAACGGCACGAGGGGTATTTGCTGCAACCGTAGAAATTCCGGCCTTTCTGCGAACGGCGGGCCGTAAGGAATCCGTCGCAGCCTTCTTCCGGACAGTCGACTCCGATGTTGACCGGCCGCGTCTCCCGGCAGCGAGGATATCCGCTGCACGCAAGGAACGGACCGTACCGCCCCGTCTTCACGACCATTTTCTCGCCGCATTTCCCGCATTCTTCGTCGGAGTTCATGCCGGCGTTCTCATCTTCGTTCACCGGCCGGGTATTCCTGCACGCGGGAAATCCCCCGCATGCCTTGAACCGGCCGTTTCTGCCCCACCTGATTAACATGGGTTTGCCGCATTTCTCGCAGGTCTCGTCCGTTTCCTCCGTCAACGTGCTCTTCAGCTCCGATCGCTGGGCGTTCACGGACTGCAGCCGCTCATTGAAGGGCTGGTAGAAATCCACCAGTGTGCCGGTCCATTCCAGTTCACCCGTTTCGATGCGGTCCAGCGCGTCCTCCATCCTGGCAGTAAACGCCACGTTGAACAGGTCCGGGAAGGCCAGGACCAGGATTCTGTTCACGGCCATGCCCAGGTCCGAAGGCGTGAACCGGCCCTGCTTCATGGCCGCGTACTTGCGCATGCGCAGCGTGCTGATGATCTGGGCGTACGTGCTGGGCCGGCCGATCTGTCTGACCTCGAGTTCCTTGACGAGACTCGCCTCAGTGTACCTGGGCGGAGGCTGGGTAAAATGTTGCCTGGGCTCAAGTCTCTCCAGCGCGAGTTTTTCGTCCTTACTCAATACGGGCAGGGACTTTTCGTCATCTTTCTTTTCATCGTCTTCGTCGACCGGTTCTTCATAGGCCTTCAGGAATCCCGCGAAGGTCGGCACGGTACCCGTGGCGCGAAACTGGTACTTACCGGACCGAACGTCCACGGTAGTCACGTCAAAACGAGCCGGACGCATCTGGGAGGCCACGAAGCGCAGCCAGATCAATTCGTACAGCTTGTACTGGTCCGTCGTCAGGAAGGATTTCAACTTCTCCGGACTGCGGTCCACCGCCGTGGGCCGGATCGCTTCGTGGGCGTCCTGGACCCCCGGTTTGGTCTTGAATTTCCTGGGCTTGGCCGGTACGTACTCGGCGCCGTAGACCCGGGCGATCAGGTCCCGGACGGCCTCGACCGCTTCATCCACGATACGGGTAGAGTCCGTCCTCATGTAGGTAATCAGCCCGATAGTTCCCTCGTCGCCCAGATCGATGCCTTCGTAAAGTTGCTGGGCGATCATCATGGTCTTCTGGGTGGTGAACCGAAGGCGCCTGGACGCGTCCTGCTGCAGGGTGCTGGTGATGAAGGGCGGATATGGGTTGCGCTGCGTGTGCTTCCTGGCGATGTCCTCGATCCCGAAGGTATTCCCGCGCAAGTCCTCGATCAGGTCCCGGGCCGACTTCTCGTCGGGTATGTGGAACTTCTCTCCGTCCACGCGGATCAATTTCACCGGGAATTCATCGTCCCGCTCCGTCCGGAGGTGGGCCGTTATGGACCAGTACTCTTCGACCTTGAACTTCTCGATCTCCGTTTCCCGTTCACATATCAGCCGCAACGCCACCGACTGGACCCGGCCCGCGCTCAGTCCTCCGGTGATCGTCTTCCAGAGAAAGGGGCTGACCTGGTATCCGACGAGACGATCCATTACGCGACGCGCCTGCTGGGCATTGACTTTCTGCATGTCGATGGGCACGGGTTTGTCGATCGCCGTCCGCACCGCCTGGGGGGTTATTTCGTGGAAGAGCACCCTCCCCACCTCTTTCTTGCCGTTGCTCAGCTGGCTGGCCACGTGCCAGGCTATGGCTTCGCCTTCCCGGTCGGGGTCCGTCGCGAGGAAGATCTGGTCGGCCGACCGCGCCGCGCTGCGCAGGTCTTTCACGACCTTTTCCTTCCCTGGAATCGTGACATACTCGGGCTGGAAGTCGTTTTTTACGTCTACGCCCAGGCTCTTGGGCGGCAGGTCACGGACATGGCCCACGGACGCCATGATCTGGAAATCCTTGCCCAGGTACTTCTTGATCGTACGGGCCTTGGCCGGAGATTCCACGATGACAAGGGATTTGGGCATGGTA
>JAPOOT010000318.1 GCA_026713285.1 Gemmatimonadota bacterium
GGCGGCGCAGACCGTCCTGGCCTACGAAAACAACGAAGTGGACGTGGAAACGGTAGACATCAACGACCTGGATCGAATCGAACGGCACCCGGTGCTCAGCCGGGAACTCGTCAGATCACCCGGAAGAACGACCTGGTACCTTTTCTTCAACACGTCCGATCCGCCCTTCAATGACATACGAGTAAGAGAGGCCTTTGCACGTGCGCTGAATAGGGAGGCTATCAGCCAGGTGGTCCTGAGAGGGGCCGCTGCGCCAGCCTATTCCATGATGCCCCCGGACTTCAAGGAGTACAACGGCGATGCCATGAAACCGTACCAGGCTTTCGATCCCGAACGGGCGAAATCGCTGATGCGGGAGGCCGGCTATCCGAACGGAAGAGGGTTTCCCAGGCAGGAAATGTGGATTCGGGCGCCTACGCCTTCCATGCAGATGGCGGGCGTGGCTATTCAGAGCATGCTGCTGGAGCACCTCGGGGTCAAAGTCTCCATCCGTACGCTGGACCGGACGGCCTACATGAGCAAACTGTACAACTGGGAAATGGACTTCGGTTTTCTGCGGTTCGTCGCCGATTACATGGATCCCCGCAACATGCTCGACATGACCTGGCACTCCCAGCCAAAAGGCGCGGGGCGGCACGACTGGGCGGATTCCGAATTCGATGCGCTGGTGGAAAGCGCCGGCGCGGAATTGGACCCGGTAAGGCGCACGAGTCTCTACAGGCAGGCGGAGGAGATTCTCGTGGGGGACTACGCCGCCGCCTTCGTGTTCCATCCCCTCACGATGCAGCTTCGCAAATCGAATCTGAAGGGTTATACCAGGTACCCCGACGGCACCGTGGGCGGCCTCATGTATTCACGGTTATACAAAAGCCGGAAATAACGCAGTAGAATCCAGTACGCCGTTCAGACCGCGGGGTCCGGGCACACTACCCGCAACGCGCCGGGCGCGGACCTGATCTCCGCGGGCGTCTCGCCAATGGGTTCGCCGTCGGCGAACAGCACAACCGGCTGTTCCGTTTCCATTTTCAAACTTCCCGTCCTGTACGAGAAGATGCTGGGGTGATTCAGGTGGCCGCCCCAGTAGACTCTTGGAAATATGCGCAGGACACGGCTCGGGCTCATCATGCGCACGAGGCAGACATCGAGTTCCCCGTCCGTCGGACTGGCTTTCGGCACGATCTTTATCCCGCCGCCGTAAGTGCTGGTGTTCCCGGTGGCCGCCAGCAGGACCGTTTGATTAATCGTGCCGAAATCGCCGGACATGCGCAGATCCACGCCCCGGTAGATACGCAGCATACGCGCCAGGCCCCAGAGGTAGGCTGCCATGCCCTTGAGCGGCACTTCGCCGTCATAGACCAGCCTGGCCACCTCCGAATCGAATCCCAGCGTCACGACCGTTGCGAAATACCGGTTGTTCACCTTGCCCAGGTCGAAGGGTCTGACATGGCTCTGAAGTAGGATGGATGCCGCCTTTTCGGGTGAGGCAGGGATACCGATCGCCCGGGCGAAATCGTTTCCGCGCCCGCAGGGAAGGATGCAGAGATTGACATCCGTTCCAGCCAGTGCGTTCACTACTTCGTGCACGGTCCCGTCGCCGCCGCATGCGGCGACGCAGGAATACCCGGTGCGCACGGCTTCCGCCGCGATGGTCTCCGCCTCGCCCCGGGTCGATGTGTGGCGGATTTCGGCGGACACCTGGTTCGCAGCCAACGATTCCCGTACCCGCTCCGCGTAGGTCACGCCACGCCCGCTACCCGATTTCGGATTCGCGACAATGAGCGTTTTCCCGGTCATTTCCTTCCTCCCCAGGCCGTTACGTACCCCTGGTTCCATTGGAGCATACTTGCTTCATTCGACACGATACGCCCGACCCGTTCAGGACCGAACCTCTTGACAGGGGCGGACCCTCACTCTAAGATAGTGGCCGTTCCGCCGGACCACCGGATCCCGGATCGACCGGCCAACATGATGCCCGGCAGGACTTAATCATCGACAACCCGAGACCCTGCATGGCCGACTACAAGAACCTCTTCGATATGACGGGCCGAAACGCGCTGGTCGTCGGCGCCGGCAGCGGCATCGGCCGGTGCTCGGCCATGTGCCTCGCCCAGTTCGGCGCACACGTAGTCTGCGCGGACGTTCGGGAGGCGGCGGCGGACTCCGTATCCGACGAGATTCGCGCACACGGTGAATCGGCCGAAGCGGTCGCGCTCGATATGCGGGATACCGGACAGATCCAGCAGGTGCTTGATCGGATTTCTCCCCCCGACGCCCTCGTCAGCACGCCTGGCGTCAACATTCGAAAAAAGCTTCTCGACTACACGGACGAGGAATACGACCGGGTCGTCGATCTCAATCTGAAGGGAACCTTCCGCCTCGTACGTGAAACTGCCCGGTCCATGTCTGAAAACGGCGGAGGCAGCATCATCGTCTTCTCGAGTATCCGGTCCCAGGTGGTGGAGCCCGGCCAGGGCGTCTACGCAGCGACCAAGTCCGGCGTGGTCCTCATGATCCGCGCGTTGGCGGCCGAACTCGCCGACAAGGGCGTACGGGCCAACGCCATCGCCCCCGGCGTCGTGGATACGCCGCTGACGGCCCAGATCAAACGGCAGCCGGACTGGTACGGCGCATACGCCGACAAGACCATGCTCCGGCGATGGGCCAAACCGGAGGAAATCGCGGGGGCCGTCCTCTACCTGGCCTCTGACGCCAGCTCATACACCACGGGTTCCGTCATGTTCGTCGACGGGGGGTGGACGGCGGCGGACGGCCGCTTCGATCCTTTTGCGTGAAAGCTTCGGTCCGGCAGGCCAACGCGATCTATCCCGCACCCTGACTCGAATCCACCCGATCCCCATCCTTCCCTGGCGATCCTATGCCATTCCTGAACATCCTGATCGACATCATCGCCCCGATTTTCGTTCTCATTTCGCTCGGGTACCTGTTCCAGAAAAAATGGCGGTTCGACCTGCAGGCCCTGACGCGGATACTGCTGTACCTGGTCATGCCCGCTACGCTCGTCGTATCCCTTACCCAGTCTGAGCTTTCCTCCGATTTCGTATGGGACACCGCCGTATTCTGCCTGCTCATGCTGGTCGCGCTTTACGTGCTCAGTGTGATCGGATCCCTGGTCATGCGGTACCGGAATGATATGAAGCAGGCCTTCAGTCTGTCCGTCATGTATTACAACAGCGGGAATTACGGCTTTCCGGCCAGCGAACTGGCTTTCCCCACCCTGGGCCTGGCCGTCCAGTCCATCGTCCTGGCCGTCCAGAACTTTCTGGTTTTCACCCTGGGGTTGTTCTTCGTTTCGGTTGGACGCCTGTCCGCCCGGAAAGCCTTCCTGCAGTCCTTCAAGATGCCCTTCGTCTATGCGCTGATCCTGGCCTTCGCGATCCGGAACTACGGCCTGCAACTCCCGGGCTTTATCTGGCTTCCGATCGAGTATCTGGCCGAAGCGCTCGTTCCCATGGCACTGGTCACCCTGGGCATGCAGCTGGCCCGGACTCCCATCACCCTGGAGTGGAAAGCCAGCCTGGCGTCCCTGGTCTGCCGACTGCTGGTCTCTCCCCTGATCGGCTACGGCCTCGTGCTCCTGCTGGACATCGATCCCAGGATCGCACCGATCCTGGTTGTATCCACCAGTTATCCAACCGCGATCAATACCGTGCTGATCGCGATGGAATTCGGCAGCCGGGAGGATTTCGCGGCCAACGCCGTATTCCTGTCCACCATCTGCAGCATCGCCACGGTCGCGGTGGTTATTTTCCTGGTCAGGTAGCACAGGATGGCGCCTTGCGCTGCAAGACCGCTATACGTAACCGTCGCGGTCGCCGTACACCCTGGCGCCCTTGCTGACGGCCTCGGAGAAAGCGCTCAGCGGTTTGTCGGATCCCGGGTAGCGGTCACCGTGGGACATGCCGTTCTCGAGCTTGAGCACGCCCCGGGGACACACGGCCGAACAGACCCCGCATCCCACGCAGGAAGACCGGACGATATTCTCGCCGCGCTCCGCATACGCCCGCACGTCGATGCCCATTTCGCAATAGGTCGTGCAGTTACCGCAGGACATGCACTGTCCGCCGTTGGTCGTGATTCGAAAGCGGGAGAAGAAGCGCTGGATGATGCCCAGCACCGCGGCCATCGGGCACCCGAAGCGGCACCAGACCCGATTGCCGAGTATCGGATAGAACCCCACGCCGATGACCCCGGCGAAGACCGCGCCGATGTAGAAACCGTACCACTGTTTCAACGGAGCGGAAATGGCGCTCAGCGCGCCTTCAGACGTGCTGCTCACCCAGAGCACGGCCGTCGTCGCGATGATAAGCAGGAGCACCGCGTAAATGATCGCCCGTTCGATTTTCCACGATACGGTCGATTTGGGCGTCAGGTGCCGCCAGGGGTCGCCGAGGGTCTCGGCGAGCCCGCCGCAGCCGCATACCCAGGAACAGTACCACCGCTTGCCGTAGAAATAGGTCAGCACGGGCGTGGCGATAAACGTGCAGGCCACCCCCCAGAACACCATGAACGAACCCAGGGCGCCCGGGCTGTTGACCAGGTAATCCACGGTGCCGGGGAACAGGTAATCGTACTTCAGGGGCCAGAAGTAGCTGAAGTAGAACTCCGGTTCGTTCAGTGCGCGGAGGAACTGGGGAAGGACGAAGGCCAGAACCAGTTGAAAGAACATGACCGAAATCGTTCGGATGATGTGATAACGGTTGTGGCGGTAACGCATGAACATGCGGAATCCGAAGAGCACCACGGCCATCGTGTAGAGAAACCCGTATAGAAACCACTGGTTCGCCGGCTGTCCCGCCAGGACCTGGGACAGCGGCTCAACGAGCGCGATGGCGCGCGACAGGTATTCGGGCCACCAGTACAGTACGACGTAGAACCCGGTGAGCGCGATGCCCAGCGCCCAGGCGATGGCGCCGCGGTGTGTCGTGTTTCCGAACATGATGCCGTCGTGCTTGATGCCGGGCACCGTGTCCCTGTACGTGAACCAGACGTAACCGATGGTTCCGGCAGACAGCAGGCCGAAGGACAGCAGGAAGGGCGTCCAGGCGCCGGAGAGCGGCATACCGAGCAGGGATACGACGAGCGCGAGGAAGCCCAGACCGATCACGCCGGCGGAAACCATCATGCCCGGGTTCCTGGGCGCCTCAGCCGCGGACTCGGGCTCGCCGAACCCTTCGGCCTCCTCGTCGTAGAAGTACGAGATGGTTTCCGGATCGATCAACGTCGGTGCAGCGGGCGATGTGCTCATGCGAGTTGCTCCTTTAATGAGCGTACGATCTCCGACTCGTGGCGGACGAAAAACTCCGGATCGAAGTTGGCTTCTTCCAGGTGGTCCAGGACGTACTCCACGGTACGCCGCTCGGCAATCCACCGCTCACATACTTCGTGGCGGGCCCGTATACCCATGAAATTGAAAGCCTTGATGCACCCGTCGACGCCGACGACGCGGACGGCGTGGCGATGGGATGGATGTTCCCAGAAAAGGTGACGCTCTCCGGGCTGGGGCGTATTCAGAATCATGCCGTAGGTCTGGTACTCCAGGTCGAAGAACTTGGCCGAATTGTACCAGATCCCGGGGTCGTACTCCGTATCCTGTCCGGCCAGCACCTCGCCGGCGACCTCGCCCTGCTTCTTACCCGTATACCAGACCTGCTGGATCAGGTTGCGTCCCCCGTTCCTGCTGACGATTTCCGCACAGTCCCCGGCGGCGTAGATGTCGGGTATGTTCGTTCGGAACGCGTTGTCGACCAGGACGCCCCGGCCCGTTTCGATGGGCGTCGACTTGACCAGGTCCGTGTTGGGCGAGACACCCGGCGTCAGGCCGACCAGCTGGCAGTCGATCCGGTCGTCGAACTCGGTAATGACCGCTTCGACCTTTCCTGTGCCGTCGTCCACGATTTCCTTCAGGTTGGTCTCCTTGATCAGGCCGATGCCCTGCTCCTCTATCATCCGGTTCAGCATGCCCGATTCTTCCATGGGCAGGATGTTGCACCAGTAGGAAGGCTCGCGTATGAGAAACGTGACGTGGATATGCCTCGAATGCAGCATCTCGGCGAGTTCGATGCCGATCAGCCCGCCGCCGACGATGACCGCGTGACTGGCCCGTTCGGCGTTTTTATACAGTTGATGCAGGTCTTTCAGGTTGTACAGGCCCTGGACGCCGTCGAGGTCCTGACCCGGCCAGCCGAACTTGTTCGACTTGGCGCCGGTGGCGATCAGCAGACGGTCGTAGGGCAGGCGTCCGTTCCGGTGAAGAACCAGTTGCCTGTCGTCGATATCGATGCCGGTGACCCAGTCTCGGACCAGGTCCAGCCGCTGGTCTCGCCAGAAACTGTCCTCGAAGGGTTTCGTCGCCTCGTAGGTCATGTGCCCCATGAAGATGTACATGAGGGCGGGGCGGGAATAGTGGAAGGCCGATTCACCCGAAACCAGCGAGACCTTCCAGTCGGGTTGAAGCTGCCGGAGCCGCGTGGCGGCTGTTACCCCTGTTACGCCGTTCCCAATGATCACTGCGCGCAATGGTCCACCTCCTGGTCCTTGAGCGATCTCCAAAAACGACTTTCTTCTGCCAATCTCCCTTCGTCATGCCGTTCGCCCGTAGAACAGCTTCTGTACCTCGGGGCTGTTGCAGACA
>JAPOOT010000152.1 GCA_026713285.1 Gemmatimonadota bacterium
ATAGATCCTACGACGACGACGGCGCCCGCCGGAGTTGCGTGGCGATTTTCGGTTTGCTCGGTGAACGCGACCCCACGACGCGCCAGTTTCGCCGCGCCTTCAGCAACGCTCTGTACGCCTGATCACGCCTGAACAGCCGACGCGGAGTACGCGTTACGCGGAGTGCGTGTGACGCGGAGTTACGCGGAGTCACGCAGTTACCCGGAGTTACGCAGTTACGCGGAATCACGCAGTTACCCGGAGTTACGAGGACGCCGGTCAAACGTCCAGGGGATTGGATTTTTCGGGATCGATTTCCAGCTTGCGCATGGCCCGCTCCGGGACGTCCGGGGAGAGGTCGCCATTCCGGGCGAGGGCATTGAGGGTACCCAGGGTGATGAAACGGGCGTCCATCTCGAAGAAGTTCCGCAATGCCGGACGGCTGTCGCTCCTTCCGAAACCGTCCGTGCCCAGCGAGACCACGGGACCCGGCATCCATCGCGCTATGGAGTCCGGCAGCGTCCTGACGTAGTCGGAGGCCATGACGTACACTCCGCCGGTATCCTCGAGACATGCTGAAATATACGGCACTCTCGGCGCTTCCGATGGGTGCAGCAGGTTCCAGCGTTCGGTTTCCATGGCGTCGCGACGCAGTTGCTTGTAACTCGTCACGCTCCAAACGTCCGCTTCGACTCCGAAGTCCTCGGCCAGCATCTCCTGGGCTTTCAACGATTCGTTTATGATGGAACCGCTTCCGAAGAGATGGGCTTTCGCAGCACTCCCGTTCAGCGAACGCAACCGGTACATGCCTTTCAGGATGCCTTCTTCCACACCTTCCGGCATGGACGGCATGGCGTAATTCTCGTTCTGCACGGTGATGTAGTAGAACAGATCCTCCTGGTCGACGTACATGCGCCTTATGCCGTCCTTGATGATGGTCGCCAGTTCGTAAGCGTAGGCCGGATCGTAAGTCCGCAGGTTGGGTACCGGGTCGGCGAGCAGGTGACTCTGTCCATCCTGGTGCTGCAATCCCTCCCCGTTCAGCGTCGTCCGTCCGGCCGTACCGCCCAGCAGGAATCCTCGCGTCCGCATTTCCGCGGCGGCCCAGATCAGGTCGCCGACGCGCTGCAGGCCGAACATGGAATAGAAGATGAAGAAGGGAATCGTATTGACGCCGTGGGTCGAATAGGCCGTCCCGGCGGCTACGAAGGAGGACAGGGAACCCGCTTCCGTGATGCCTTCTTCGAGGATCTGGCCGTCCTGCGCCTCCTTGTAATAGAGCAGCGTATCGATATCCACCGGCTCATAGAGCTGGCCTGCGTGGGAGTAGATTCCGCACTGGCGGAACAGGGCCTCCATGCCGAAGGTACGGGCTTCATCGGGCACGATGGGGACGATCAACTTGCCGATTTCAGGTTCGCGCAACAGGCGCGAGAGCATCCGCGTAAACACCATGGTCGTCGAGACTTCTCGGCCGTTCGTCCCTTCCTTGAATTCATCGAACACTTCATCCGGCGGCGCGGAGGGCAGGCCGGGATTCACGACGTTGCGCCTGGGAATATAGCCGCCGAGGGTCTCCCTTCGTTCCCGGATATACTCCATTTCGGCGCTGTCCACAGACGGTCTGAAATACGGCGCTTCGCGGACCTCGTCATCGGAAAGGGGAATGCCCAGTTCGGTGCGCAGGTGGCGCAGGCCTTCCTCGTCGATCATCTTCTGCTGATGGGCGGTGTTCTTTCCCTCGCCCCATTCACCCAGCCCGTACCCCTTGATCGTCTTGGCCAGGATGACCGTCGGCGCGCCCCGGTGTTCCATGGCGGCCTTGTACGCCGCGTAGACCTTCTCCTGGTCGTGACCGCCACGGTTGATGGTCCGCACGTGCTCGTCGGTGAGCAGCTTGGACATTTCGATGAGCCTGGGATGTACGCCGAAGAAGTGGTCCCGCTGGTACTTGCCGTCGGAAACGGTGTACTTCTGGTACTGTCCGTCGACGATCTCCCCCATGCGTTTGACGAGCAACCCCTCGTCGTCCTGAGCCAGCAGGGGATCCCATCCACTGCCCCAGATCACCTTGATGACGTTCCAGCCGGCCCCGTGGAAGGCGGCTTCCAGTTCCTGTATGATCTTGCCGTTTCCCCGGACGGGTCCGTCCAGGCGCTGCAGGTTGCAATTTACCACGAAGACCAGGTTGTCCAGCTTCTCACGGGCCGCCAGGGTAATGGCGCCCAGGGCTTCGGGCTCGTCCGTTTCTCCGTCCCCGAGAAATGCCCATACTTTGCGGCCATTGCCCTGTTTCAGATCCCGGTCTTCCAGGTACCGGTTGAAACGGGCCTGGTAGATGGACATGATGGCGCTCAGTCCCATGGAAGCCGTGGGAAAAACCCAGAAATCAGGCATGAGCCAGGGATGGGGATAGGAGGACAGCCCGCCGCCAGGGCGCAGTTCGCGACGGAAATTGTCCAGGTGCTGTTCGTTGAACCGCCCTTCGATATAGGCCCGGGCGTAGACACCGGGAGAAGAGTGGGGCTGGAAGAAGATCTGATCGCCGTCGTAGCCGTCGCCCGGTCCTCTGAAGAAATGGTTGAAGCCGACTTCATAGAGATTGCAGACCGAAGCGTACGTGGCGATGTGGCCGCCGAGAGACTTGTCCGCCGTGTTGGCGCGCACGACCATGGCCATGGCGTTCCACCGGATGATGTTGCGGATCCGGTGTTCGAGTTCGTGGCTACCGGGATAGGGCGGTTGCTGTGCGGGCGGGATGGTGTTGATGTAGGGCGTGTTCTCGGCGAAAGGGAGCCGTACGCCCTTGCCGCGGGCGTGGGCCTGGAGCTGGGCGATCAGTTGGCGCACTCTGCCCGGACCGGAGTTCTGGAGCACGTAATCCAGCGATTCGAGCCATTCCAGTGACTCTACGCGTTCCTGGTCGATTTCATACTCCGGGCGTGAGGAATCCTGCGTCATTTCCAGTCCGTGGACCGATGTGAACGATGGGGCTGCGCGCCGTCATTTTTAGGAACTGCGCGCCATTGTTCGCCGATAGAATCGTATTTCCAATGTATCCTCCGGACCCCACGCTCGCAACAAAAATCACGGTCGCGCCCAATCCGTCGAGCGGGCGATTTTGTGTTGCCTGCGCAGGGTAATTGCGTCATTTTGAGACATTGCCGGAGTACACTGGAACGTGCCGAAGCCACACGTCCCAACGTCTGAAAAGACGATTTGACGAATCCCGACGGATCCCGACGGAACACCACGCGCACCCAACGGTCCACGCCATGATCGCTTTTCACCGCTCCTCGTTCCACTGGTTGTCCCGCCCCTGGAAACCCGACCCGGTCTACAAGTACACCGGTGGGTTTGTCGGAGTGCCTGGACAGGCCTACCAGGTGCGGTTCCACCTGGAGGCGGCCTGTACCGTGGAAGACCTGGAAACGGGACAGAAGACCGAACTGTACCTGGGCGCGCCGTGCCGCACGGAATACACGATCGCCCGCCGCAACCTCTTCCAGATACCCAGCGATGAGTGGCGCATGGCCTTCAGCCGGAACATGAACGTTCCCATATCGAGAAGACCGAGCTTCGAGGCCGCCGAATCCAGGGGTACTCCGCTTGAAAAACAGTTCCAGGCCCACGAAATCGACATCCGGCAGTATGATACCGAGGAGATCCTGACCAGTGCCCGGGAGGTGGTCCAGGCTACACTGAACCGTGATCTTATGAACGTCAGGACCGCTTACCGGGTACCGGACCAAACGGGCCGGAAAATGCAGGTAACCCTTGAATTCCCCATGGACCTGATCAATATTAACGAGGAAGACACCGAGTTTCAGGTCTGCACCGGTCCCGTGATTCTGCCGGACCTGGCGACCTGGGACGGGCGCGAGTTGCACCGCGTGTTTCTGGCGGACGCGGCGGTCTCCGGATTCGACCACGCGGAATTCATCCTCCGCAGGGAGATCGAGGCGGCCGAGCGGGAGAAGCACTGGTACGAAGCGCCCCGGGGACGCGACCGCCTGGAGCTGAACGACCCGGATAATCCCCCGCCGGATTACCCGCCACGCAGGCCGAGGCCACTGGTCTACAGCGAAACCTGGGAAAAAGAGTCCGAGAACGTTATTTTGAAAACAAAGAACGAAAACTGAGGCCGTCGATCAGGCCGGCAGTCAACGGTCCGCAATCAGGCCAACAGCCATCACAAGGAGCGCTCCCATGGCGCAGACGACCCTGCAGGACACCCGTTTCAAGCAGATGCCTACCCCGGAAGACCTGGTCCGCATGTCCCGCGACCTGCAGTACCACCCGGTACGCAACGAGCATCCGGCCGTGTTATCGAGCACGCAGATCGACACGTTCAATGAGCAAGGCTACCTGAAGCCGTTCAGGATCTACTCGGATGCGGAGATCGGCGACATACGGAATGAATTCGACGGCATGATCGAAAAAGTATTGGCGCGGGGAGATCACAATTACTCCATCATATCGGCCCACCTGAAATCTGGCATGGTCCACGACATCATGAACGAGCCGAGAATCGTCGCCTACATCAGCGACCTCCTGGGCGACGACGTCGTGGGCTGGGGCGCCCATTTCTTCTGCAAGCTTCCCGGGGACGGCAAGATCGTCAACTGGCACCAGGACGCCAGTTTCTGGCCCCTCTCGCCGTCGAAAACGGTGACCGCCTGGCTGGCCATCGACGACGCGGACACGGGCAACGCCTGCATGCGCTTCGTGTCGGGATCCCATCACCATGGGCACCTGACCTACCACCTGAGCGAAGAAGCCGAGAACAACGTGCTCAACCAGACCGTGGAAGACGTGGGGATGTTCGGGACCGAAGTAGATATCGAGCTCAAGGCGGGAGAGATCTCGCTCCACAGCGACCTGCTGCTGCACGGGTCGGGTCTCAACACTTCGGACCGGCGCCGCTGCGGCCTGACGCTCAGGTTCTGCGCCGCCTCCGTCCGCGCCGAGCTCAACTGGAACAGGGAAGGCGTGATCGTCAAGGGTTCCGATCCCACGGGCCATTGGGCCGATCTGCCGCGTCCCGCGGTGGATAGGGTGTAGGCGTTCGGAATCATGTTCAAACCAGCGAGATATGCAAGCGCTTTCCCAGTGCACGGGCCACCCGTTCCAGGGTTTGCAGTGTGACCGATCCGTTTTCCGGATCCAGAAGGCGATCCAGTGAGGCGCGACTTGTGTGCATGCGCCGGGCCATTTCCGACTTGGTCAAACCTTGATTCAACATGAACTGTCCTACCTGATAGGCAACAACCCGCTTTATCGCGACTCTTTCTACTTCCTCAATCAGTCCTTCTTTCTTCAGATATTCATCGAAGTCGTTTCCGACGTGTCGGTTAGCCGAAGTCATCTTGACTAATCTCCCAGTTGTGCCGATCTCGTTTTTGCGAGCCGCAGGTCCTGTTTTGAGGTCTTTCGTACCTTCTTAATGAATCCGTGCAACAAAATAACCGAACTTCTTTGAACGGTGAACAGCACACGGGCGTTGCGTCCCTGAAGTACTGACCTTACTTCCCAAATCTCACGATCCAGTTTGCGTATTTGGGGCATGCCCAGAGGCCAGTTGAGTTGGACTGTTTTGAGATCGATGCCTATGATCTTCTTATCTTCTCTGGTTAAAGACGCCAACCAATCACGCATACGTTCGCGTTAGAATTCGAGAGCGGAACGCGTGCCTACTCCACGTACACCGCAATCCGGTGCATCGCATTGTTCAAATAGCCGCCGGGATTCCACGCGATGGCATGGGGCTGGCTGACGCCCAGAGCGTCTGTGGCTCTCGCCCATACCTCGTAATACCCCGCCCGCGGGAACAAAACCTCGGCGCGCCAGTTTTGCCAGGCGTAGGCGTTGACCGGTTCCTCCAGCGTCGCTCGCTTCCAGGTCGCCCCGAAGTCGATCGAAAGATCAACCGCGGAGACGGGCCCCTCACCTGTCCACGCATGACCACGAACTTCCACTGAACTGTCATTCGATCTGTGCCCCGTCGACGGGTGCGTGATGAGCGACTTCACCGGCATGCTTTCGATGATCTGGAAGTCTTTTTCGTCCACGGCCTCGCCGGGTTCGATGCCCCGTCGCGGCAATCGATACGAGGAGCCGGTCATTTTGGGTCCGTCGTGCACCAGGTCCCGTATCTCTATGCGGTTCAACCACTTATGAGAACATGACCCGGGCCATCCCGGTATGATCAGGCGTAGCGGTCCACCGTTCGTCGGGTGGATTGGGCTGCCGTTCTGTGCGAAGGCGATGAGGCTGTGTTCATCCATGGCCTTTACGATCGGTACGCCGCGGGAGATGGGAAGTCCGGCCTCCACACCGGCCAGGTGGGTATCGGCACCGTAGTGCGCGGTGTAGACGGCTTCGCGCTTCATTCCGGCGGCCGTCAGTACGTCGGACAGCCGCACCCCCGTCCATTCAGCGCAGGCCACTGCGCCGTAGGTCCACTGTTCGCCATTCGTCTTCGGGTCAAAAAATGCCCGGCCGTTTCCCGCGCATTCCAGGGTCAGCGCCCGGGTCACGATTTCGAAGCGGCGTTCTAGATCCTTGAGGCCGAGCGCAATCGGGCTGTCGACCAGGCCGTCGATCGCAAGTTTCCAGCGCGATGCGTCCAGGTCTTCCGGCATCAATCCATTATTGCGGACGAAGTGTCTTGCGTTGGGTGTTATGGCGTCGTCGAGGAGGTGGGGTGGCGTTTCCGCGCACATGGGCCGGTCGTTGAGGATCGTCAGGCCGTCCTTGCCCTGTATGGTGTTCTCTGCGGCGAGCACCACGGGAACGAAATGGGCAGGGACATTGCGATGAAAGGGAATCGCGGCGCCGACCAGCGCGCCCATGGCCGCAAGGCCCGCGTTCTTGAGGAATCCACGACGGTCTGGGTGAGTCCGGCGTCCGAACAGAATCCGGTCAGCCTCGTCGGGATCCTGGAGGTAGAGTCCGATCAGTCCTTTCCCTGCGGAGCGCCTATCCATGTTCATCTTCCTTTAAAACTGCGCATCCGTGGCGTCAAATCAGGTACGATACGACTTCACGCAACTTGCCCTTAAATCCATCTAACGCGTCACCCGGACATCGCTTGGTCGAGCCGTCTCGTGGTCTATTCCTCCTCCAGCACTCGCCGCCATGCATTGCGGTGCAAGTGCTCACTGCGCTGGTTCAGTTCCTCACCTGTTTCACGAAGAAACTTTATGCGTTCAGCATTCCCGAGCAATAGAGTTGAAGTCCGAACCAAAGTTTGAACGTCAACTCTTTTAACGTCCAATCCCTGTCGCCAGGCACGGTCGAGCCGGCCACTGATTACAGACGCGTCGACTTCGGCGATCCCCGGTGCTGCGAAGAGAAGATCGTGTGTCGTTTCGCGGCCTGCATTGACCTTGGCCAATGAGTGTTCGATTTGCTGTAGAGTGATTGTCGTGTCCTTTACTTCAATAACCAGACGAAGCTCTTCGTCGCTTTCACCATTCTCCTCGTCGGTAACAGAGCCGTAACACATTATATCTCCCGGCCGATTCCGGGCAGTGTCCGCTTCATTCAGACCTTGCGATTCAACCCGAGTGAACAGAGAGAAGGTCGATCCAAGCGTTTTCATAAGCGCGGTGACGACAATCAGCGGACGCAGACCGCCACTCGGTTCGGCCAGAAACACTTCGACCGAATTCGCGAGGAGTCGGCTACTGACGCGGTCGGGGACGGGATATACGATCCTCTGACGATCTCGCCGTCTAGCGATACATCTCAGTACGCGAAAAACCTGACTCTCGATATCAGCCCTATTAGCTTGGTTCCAATGATCCAGGTATTCCGCGAGACGGGCCCATTCCGCCCAATCACTGGTTCTGATCGTACTTTCATCGGACAGGAGAGAATCTCGACGTAGTGGATTGCTTACGTAGGGATCGGGGCTGCCACCGAGCACGTTGTCGTTTGTCTGACTCCAGGGAAACACCACAGCTGATGCAAGCGTCCTGGGTGCTGTGTCTTCGGACGTGCCTTCACTGGTCAGACGAAGAATGCCTCGAACAGGATTGACGATTTTCGCAACTAGTTGAGTGATGACAGCGTAGCGAATTGAAGTCAATCTGTGATTAACAAAATGATCGACTTCTGGGTCAGGTTCATCATACGCCGACTGACAGACTGCGTCCCAGGCAGAATCTAGCCAGTCCGATAACTCATCCCTGTTCATAACGACTCACCATAGGTTTATCGGTTGATCCACAAGGATTCCTGTCTCTTAGATCGAACGGAATGACAGGTCTTTTCCGGTGCGTCAACACGTCTCCAGTGGCCGTACAGTCGGTCATATAGCGAATTTCTGTATCCTGATAGAACTACATGTCCACGAGTATTGTTTAGAACCTCAGACAGTTCTTTGTGGGCAAGGTCGTCCATTTCGAATGCATAGGCGTTGGCATCGCCTCTGGTCTCGTGGACATAGGGAGGATCGACATAGAACACCGTATCGTCCGTGTCAAACCGGCGGACTACGTCCACGGCGGGCGCGTTTTCGATTTGAACTCTTAAGAGCCGTTGAGCAATTTCCGGAAGAAACTCAGCTGAACCAAGCCACCGAGAAACCGCACCGGCCATACCGGCCCGAGATGTAAGCACGCAATGAGCCCATCGTCCTTCACTGCTGGTTTGAGCAAGCCCAGTTCGGGTCTGGCGGGCACGAACATAGAAACGTCTCGCGCGCTCGAGATCAGATAGACCCTCGGATGGCGTACAGGCGAGAACAAGCTCCTCTCTCGAAAATGGTGTCAACGAAACCGCACGGGTTAACTCGGAAGGATGATTACGTAGGATACGGAAGAAGTTAACAAGCTCTGAGTCGAGATCATTGTATGTTTCGACTGGCACCGGCTCGCGATTGATGAGGATTGCCGCCGAACCACCGAATACATCGCAAAAATGCCGGCAGTCGGTTGGCAGATGAGGAAGGATAAAATCTAGATGGGAATACTTACCGCCATACCAACCAAAGGCGATCCTGCGTCGTCCATTTCTTTTCTTCGTTGCGATTCGTCGTCCTGAACCTGTCGAATTCGGCAAGGCGGTATTTGGGTTTATTCTTGAGTTCATTGGGAGGCCCTCTTTATTGGATTCGGTAGAATCTTACTTTTGTGTTTTGATTTAGATTATAAATCTTGCATTTAGTGAACTGGCTGTCGTGTTCGCATATTCGTCGGATCTTTCAATTCAAGACTTCAAAACCTTGTTTCTTCGAAGTTACAACGAGCGTGATTGTACTTATCGTTTGCCAAGATTAGACTCCTCCTTTCTCTAACACAATCACTATCCCCATGATAGTTACTCCGAAAACGATCCAATTATTTAC
>JAPOOT010000324.1 GCA_026713285.1 Gemmatimonadota bacterium
ACCTGCGCCAGGCGCGTCTCGTCCAGTTCGCACACGGCGGTCATTTCGACGTCCGGCAACCGCTCGACCGCCGGGTAGTGGGCGCTCTGGGAACGGCCCCCGGCGCCGATGAATCCTGCGCGCAACATGAACAACCCCCAGTTGGATGCCTGCGAGCCTTCTCAGGCAGGAATTCGTATCCGCGAATCGAAAAGTGGGACCGCTTCGACCCGTCCGTCTAGCCTAAATACTGTTTCATGGCGCCCTTCCGGTGGTCTAAACCGGGCTCATGACTCCACGTGTGTCCGTGCCGCGACATGGTATCCCGGATCAGGCGCCGCCGGTAAAGGCTCGCCAGGTTTTCCTCCGCTATGGCATCCGGGTCGAACCGGTCGAGGATCCGGCCGAGCAGCCGCGCTTCCACCTGGCGGTGTGCGTCCTCGGCGTGCTCGCCGGAGAGATTATGCCATTCGCCCGGATCGTTGTCCAGATCAAAAAGCCGAGGGGCGAAACCGTGTATGTAATGGTACTTGTACCGGCCCTGCCTCGCCATGATGCAGGGCATGCCCACGGCCTCGTGCGCCTGGGCGAACACCACGCGGTCCCCGTCGTCCGCGGACGACGACAAGAGACTGTGGCCGTCGTGGGGAAGCCGGTCTTCAACGCCCGCGAGATCGCAGAACGTAGGCAGAAGATCGATCAGCGACACGGGATCGGGAAAGGTCGTACCCGCCCTCCATCCATCCGGAAAGCGAACGATGAGGGGCACCCGGCAGGACCATTCGTAGAAGCAGCGTTTCTGAACCATGCCGCGCTCGCACAGCATGTCGCCGTGATCGCTGGCGAAGACTACCACCGTGTTTTCAGCCAGTCCGGTTTCGTCGAGCGCATCCAGCAGGCCGCCGACCTTGTCGTCCATGTAGCTCACCAGGGCGTAATAGGCGCGGCGAAGCCGGTGGAGGCCTTCTTCGTTCCGTAGATCGTAACGCCCGGTACCGTGATAGGCGTTGAGGTTCAGATCCATCATGGAGTGGCGGTCATCCAGGCCGGCGGGAAAGACGGGCAGGTCGATGTCCGCCCCTTCATACTGTTTCCAGTAGGCATCGGGCGGCCAGAACGGTTCGTGCGGATGGTGATAGGACGCGCAGAGCAGAAAGGGACCGTCCTCCCCGCCGGAGTTTCTGGCCCGCAGGTATTCAACGGCGCGAAAATGGGTTTCCTCGTCGTAACTCAAGGCGTCGTGCCAGGTGTCGATCCGTACGCCGTCGCCCGTGTACCCCGCCGCGTTATAGGCCGGTCGGCTGCTCATGACCTGCTCGAAGTCCGTTCCCCTGGTTTCTTTCAGGCGAATCCATTCCGGCTTTACCCAATCGAAATCGGAGGAATATATGTCGGTGGTCAGCCGCTTTCTGAATCCGTGCAGTTGGTCCGGGCCGATGAAATGCATCTTGCCCGACAGCACGGTATCGTAACCCGCGCGGGCCAGGTAGTGGGCAAAGGTAGGTTCGTCCGCAGAAAGCAGTGCGCCATTGTCCCAGGCGCCGATTTCCGAAGCATGCCTTCCCGTCATCAGGCAGGCCCTGCCGGGCGCGCAGAGCGGAAAGGCGGTGTAGGCGGCATCATAGCGCACGCCGTCTGCCGCCAGTCTGTCCAGGTTAGGGGTACGGACGACGGGATGTCCATAGGTTCCGGTCAGCGCGGCCACCATCTGGTCGGACAGGATAAGGAGGATGTTGGGTTGATCGGCCATGGTACTCCAGGCTGCCTGCGCCATGGTTCCGCGGTGGGCACTTGCCGTTGCCGGCAGGAGACAGCCGCTGGCGGTGGGCGCTTATCGCTGACGGCGTGCACTTACCGCTGACGGTGGGCACTTGCCGTTGCCGGCTCGAGACAGCCGCTGACGGCGTGCACTTACCGTTGCCGGGCGGGCGCTTATCGCTGACGGCGTCCACCGCGCCGGGCGGGCGTCCCGACCTCGAACTGTACGTTCTGCATCATGGATACGAGCGGCACCGCCGACATCAGGGCCGCACAGGCGCCTACCGGACCGCCGATCATCAGCAGGAGGCCGAAATCACGCGGGGGACCGTCGGCGGCGATGGCAAGCGGAGCGGCGACCACCAGGACAGCCAGACCGGCCAGGATCAGAAAGGGCAGGGCCCGCGACATGCCGGTACGCACGGAATGGCCGGCCGGTTCCCGCCGCGCGGCTTCTATCTGGCTTCTGACCTGACTGTAGCCCAGGAAGGTCATCACCACCGCCAGCGTCCCGACGGCCATCAGCGCCAGTATGCCCGAAACCGTAATCCTATCCACCAGTCCAAAGGTAATTCCCGCCGTGACGAACATGACGTAGAGCGCGCAACCCATCGCCGTCACGGCGAATCGGGCGCCAATGCGAAACGCCAGGTAGAGGGTGATGATCATGATGCCTAGCATGACTCCGTTCCATTCTCCCAGCCAGTCGATCGACCGGGCAAACGGGAGCAGTAAACGCACGATGCTTCCCGCCGCCAATACGCCCAGGGACACCGCGATGCTCTTACCCGGCCGGTCGTCTATCCGGGCGCCCACGATGACCAGCACGATCAGCATGGTCACGAACAGGCCGTAGAGCAGGTCGCCGGACAGCAGCAAGGCCACCACGCCCTCGTCGACCGCGTGTTCCGTTTTCAATGCCGTTGCGGCGAGACCCAGCACGGCCAGAATGACGACGAATGCGTATACAACCCCGGGGCGGTCGATCAGTTTTTCGTATAGTGCGGCGAGGCCCTTTTCCATCATATACTCAACTTTCTGATCTGCCAGTCCGCCACCAGGGAGGACAGAAGCATGTTCGTCCAGAGGATCGAGGTCAGCAGGCTGCCGGCCGCGCCGGAAAACAACACGAGACCGAAATTGACGACACCGTCGGTGCCGACCACGACCAGGCACACGGAGACGAGCAGCAGCATGACATGGGTCCAGACCAGGACAGGCGTGATCTTCTCGAGCGTAGTCATGACGTCCTGGCGGACCTTAGTCTCCGTTCCGATTTCCGCCCGAAGGTACTCGAATATCCAGATATGCACGGTAGTGAAAACAAACAACGCGGCGAGTAATCCAACCACACCGGCGAGCGTGAAGTACGGCGCGATTCCGGCGATGTTCCACAGCCTCAGCATCGCTCCGGTCATGATCAGAAAGTGCGGGATCCCCACGACGAAAAGCAAGCCTGCTGTACGGTACCGGATCACGAACAAGGCGCCGAGCAATCCGATGCCGATCACGGCGGAGCCGAATGCGCTGTCCACGATCCCGTCTCCGTACGGTGAGGGCGTATCCACTTCCGCCTGATCCAGGAGCGCGACGGCAACGGGAGGCGCCTCGGATTCCAGGATGGCCGCCAAAGCGCGGGCCTCTTCAAGGCTATCGCCGCCGGGAACCTCTATCCGTCCGTCGGGTATTCTGCCCTGAATGCTCAGCGTCACGTACACCTGTCCATTCATCTTGATGGCCAGGCGGTTTCCCGCGTTGGCGCTGGAGAGGTTGGCCAGACTCTCCCTGCCCTCGTCCTGCAGGAAAAGGCGTACCGCGTAAGCGCCCCGGTCCGCCGTTACCGAAGCGTCGCTGACCACGGCCGAAGCGACGGGCTGGGCGTTGAGATCCACGTCCTGGTTGATGAAATAGAGCGGATGGTACACGCTGCCGCCGCGTTCCACCGGTTCTGATGCCCACGCGAAGGCGCCGGCGGGAGGATTTGCCAGGTTGAAGGCCCGTATGCTGGCCAGTACCGTGGAATCGGCCAGCATGGCCTTTACGGCATCCAGGTTGTCCTCCCTGACCGCGATGTCCCCGATTCCGTCCTCCACCGTAATACGCGCAAGCAACGCGCTGAGCCCGCCGGGTACGTCCGATGCCGATTCACCTGTTCCGGCCGGCTCCTGCGCGTCGGTCCCTGCTGTTGCGTCCCGGTCCCTTTCACGAACGGCATCGTCTATGCGCTGCCTCAAGGCCTGCACTTCCGCGCCGTCCTTGAACAGATGCAGCGTGATCGCGCCGGATTCCTGAATCATTCTGGCTGCGAGCCCGGTATCCACACTGACGGGAACGACGATATCGAAAGCGTCGTTTCCCCGCGCGGTGATGACCGGTTCCGAAATCCCGAAGGCGTTGAGGCGCCGGCGCCAATTTTCGACCAGTCTCTCCACCGCCCTCATCCTGCCTCTTTCCGTGAAACGGGATACATCCAGACCGGCGGTCAGCCTATATCCGCCCGCCAGGTCGATGCCGGGTACTGTGGACTGGCCGTAGAGCGCTTTCCTTTCGTCGGGCGTAAGCCTTTCGATGGATTCGGGAGAAGAAAACCACAGCCTGATGGTAGGGGAGAAAAGGACTGCGCCGAGCAGGGTAACGGCGAGTAATACCAGGAATGAGATACGTTTGTGGATAGTGCTGTTCCTTTCGGTACGGCGGTTAGTGTAACGCTGTCGGAATGTCTACCAGTCCCCCTGGGACCCTGGCGCATGGCGGATGATGTCGACCAGGTCGCGGACTGCCCGTTCGTATCCCACGGTCATCGCCCGCACGGCAACGGCATAGCCCACCACCATTTCCTCCCCCTCCGCGATGCCCGCCAGTTCCCCCGCCGTCCGGTATTCAATGCCGCGTCCGACGGATACGCCCATGTTCAACCGCGCCGCGGTCTTGGCCACGCCGGCCATTTCCTGGTAGATGCGGCTCCGCTCTTCGGGATCGGCGGCCTGAATGTAACCGCTTGCGTCGATATGTACGTAGTCCGCCTTGATTTCGGCGCATTGCCGGACGTGTGTCGCGGTGGGCCTGATCAGTATATTCGTCAGGATCCCGTTATCCTGCAGGGCCTTTGTCATGCGTTCCGTCGGCCGTTCCAGGGTATCGGCTTCAGGCCAGGACAAGTCGAACCAGTCGTTGTTCAGACCGGCATGCCCGTAGCCCTCGGGAACAAGGGTAACCATATCGGGAGAAATCGTCAAGATACTCTGCAGGAGTTCCAGGTCCGGCGGCGCGATCACGTTCAGGTGCGTGTGCACGAGTTGCCGGACGATGTCGTACTCCCCCCGCTGGTAGAGCGATGCATCGGACGTCCACGAGATCGTAACGGCGTCCGCCCCACTCACCTGGGACATCATGACCGCGGTCATGGGATCGGGTTCTCCCCGGTTCGCGATGTTCCGCAAGGCGGCGACCTGGTCTACGCATATACTCAGTTTTACCATGGGGATACTCCGGTGTCAGTTGTCCACGAGGTCGGAAACCGTTACGAACTCTATACCTCTGAATTCAAGATGCGCCATCCGATTTTCCAGCACCTGGAGGGCATGGGGCCTGGCATCGGCGATGACGATGGCGCGCGAGTTGTCCAGCGCGAAGAGTGACGCGCGGTCAAGGTTCATTGAAATGACCACGGGGTTGTAGGCGGAATCGAGCACGCCCCAGACCCGAAGCCGGCCGCGGCCGTCCCGATCATCCGGCGCGCCCGAGGCATCCGCGTTACCCGGGTTGTCCAGAAAATACAAGTCCCGCTCGCCCAGTTCGTCCATCACGGGGGTCAGCACCTCGGCAGCCATTTCCACGCGGCCGACAGGGTACCGCAGCGCGCCCCGGGCCCTGGGAATGGATGCGAGGGCGTCTATCACGATGCGGCGATTGGCCGATTCCGAATGAGCTGACAACACGGATCTCCGCCGAGGTATATTCCGGGTGAACGACTGCGGTTGAATGGGAAGCAGAGCAATCACCTCGTGATCGCCGCCCGTGATCTCGGAGGCGATATCGTCCACTCCATTCGCCCAGGGCAGCAGGGCGAAGGTGATGGGACGGGTGAACTCCGACAGTTTCTCGACCACTCCCCGGTGATTGTCATCCGAATAGGCGATTACGACCGCCAGGCGGCCCGTTCTTCGCTGGAGGTTCGGGTCGCGGGTGACATGCAGACGATGCGTAACCATGCCGCCGTGGCCGATCTCAAGCGACAGTTCCCCGGACCTTGACCGTTCCTCCGCGCGGATAACCGTTCCGCCCACCCGCGTGACCGCACTGGCGATCTCGAGATTGCACTCCGTAAGCGTATACGAGCCCGAAACGGTGATTCGGCGCTCTACGGGCGTCCAACGGTTGCCGCCCAACGGAGCGCGCGGTTTCGTTTCCCGTGTCCTGCCCGGCGTGACCTGCAGGTTTAAAAACGCACCGTAGAGGGCCGTATCCAATGTCTGGTACGCCTGCTGGCCGGATTTCCAGGCGGCCGTGCGTTCGTAATCGGACGAGGCAATCGCAATGGGCCGGTCCAGCAACCAGTTCACGACCGACCTTGCTTGATTTTCGTACAGCGCGATCCACATGGCGAGGGCAAGCAGGACGAATACGGCTGTCCCCAGCACGGCGTAGAGGAGGTAGGTCCGCCGTTGCTTCTTCCTGTCCATCAACCGCGTTCTGGCATTGCGTGTATAGCGGAAGCGCATGGTGAATCCGTCAGGTCTCGTCTTCGCGGTTGTCCCTGTATTCACAGAGCGCATTGGAGAGCGCAGCGAACTCGTTCAGGTCCAGGGTTTCCCCGCGACGTTTCAGGTTGATCCCGGTATGATCCGAAAGATAGCCGGCGGAACCGGGAGCCAATCGATTCATTGCGTGGTGCAGCATCTTGCGTCGATGTTGAAAGGCCGCCTTGATCACGACAATCAACAAGCCGGCGTCCCTGACCGAAACGGGAGGGCGTTCGTGAGGCGTCAACCGGAGGACGACCGAATCCACGGACGGACGGGGAACGAATCGATCGCCGCCCACGCGGAACAGCGATTCCACACCGTAATGGTATGCCATGATGGCGGTTACCGCGCCATAGGCTTTCGTACCCGGATGCGCCGCCAGTCGGCCCCCCACTTCGTGCTGAACCATGAGGACCGCGCGCATGATCTTTTCTCGATGATCGATTAGCCGTTCAAGGACGGGTCCCGTGATTCCGTAGGGCAGGTTGGCCACGAGCACGAACCCGGGGTCGCCGTTTGCATTCATCAGTTCGGACAGGTCCAGATCGAGCACGTCCCGATTCATGATGGTCAGGTGGTCGTAGCCTCCATAGGCAGTCTGAAGGGCTCGTGCAAGTTCGGCATCGATTTCCACGACGGTTACTCGGCGGGCCCGGTTGACGAGGTGCCGCGTCAACGCGCCGGTCCCCGGTCCAATTTCAAGGACGGGCGTATGCCGCGTGACCCCTGCCGCCTCGACGATGCGGCGGGCGATGGACGAATCGTTCAGGAAGTGCTGTCCCCTCGACCGTGATGGGCGGAAGTCCGATCTGCGCAGGCTGGCCAGCAGATCATCGGGAGGATCGAGTACCGTGCTCACTGGATTCCAAACACCTTTTTCGCGTTCTGGGTTGTAGTCCGCGCCAGTTCATCCATAGGCACGGCGCGGTGACGGGCTACCGCTTCGGCCGTGTTTACGAGGTAGGACGGTTCGTTCCGGCGTCCACGGTGGGGCACGGGCGCAAGGTAAGGCGCGTCCGTTTCGATCAGGATGCAATCCTTCGGCAACCCGGAGGCCACCTCGCCGACCGTCGAATTCTTGAATGTGGCGATGCCGCCGAACCCCAGGAAACATCCCATGGATACGGCCTTTTCGGCCATGGCGGCGTCCCCGGTGAAGCAGTGCAGGATCGCGGTCGTTTCATCACCGGAGAACTCGTCCAACACGCCCATGACTTCGGCATGGGCTTCCCGGTCGTGCACGATAACCGGCAGGCCGGTGCTCCGGCCCCATTCCATGTGCCTTCTGAACGACGCCCGCTGCCGTGGGCCCGTGGACCGGTCGTGATACATGTCGATGCCGGTTTCGCCCACACCGACGACGGACGGATGTTCCAGCAGTTTCTCGATTTCCCGGTAGTCCGCTTCGTGCGCCTCGTGGACGTGGCAGGGATGGATGCCCGCGGCGGCGTACACGGAGTCGCATCTCTCGGCGAGGGCCACGGCGGCCCTGCTGCTGCCTAAGTCGTACCCTACGGCGATCATGCCATCCACGCCCGCGTCGAGCGCACGTTGGATCACGTCATCGCGGTCATGGTCGAATGCTTCAGCCGTGAGATGGGTATGGGTATCGAACAGCAAGGCAGTGTTTCGTTGCGGGTTTACCGTGTGATATCCGTTCCGCGCGACCGGCCGCGACCGGCGTGCCGGGCCTCAGCTTACCTGCGAGCCGGATTGAACTCTGACATCCGGACCGAGAAGTATGGGTGCGCCGTCGTCGTCTTCTGCCGCGAGCAGCATGCCCCTGGATTCCACGCCCCGGATGTTCGCGGGCTCCAGGTTCGCCACCACTACGATCTGTCGCCCGACCAGCGCCTCCGGCGTATATTTCGTAGCGATGCCGGCCACGATCTGCCTCTCGTCCTCTCCGATGCGCAGTTTCAGCCTGAGCAGGCGGTCCGTACCGGGAACCGGCTCGGCCGCCACGACGTCCGCGATGCGCAAATCAATCTGGCGGAACGCGTCGAATGATATGAACTCGTTATGGTCCGTTGCGGCAGACTCCAACGCCTCCCCCGATTCCGTTTTCTCGTCACCCCGGGCTTCGGACTTGCCCAGTTTCGCGATCTGCGCGTCGATCCCATCGTCCTCGATCTTGCGGAACAGGATTTCGACCTTGCCAA
This sequence comes from Gemmatimonadota bacterium, assembly GCA_026713285.1. Lineage (GTDB taxonomy): Bacteria > JAAXHH01 > JAAXHH01 > JAAXHH01 > JAAXHH01 > JAAXHH01. Next base: position 8,645 of record JAPOOT010000324.1, read on the forward strand.
TAGTCCGGCCGGACAGCGACGCATCGATATCGATTTCGTCCCAATTCTGCTCATCGACGCGACCTTCCAGGCCTGTCATCTTCCACAGTCTTTCGGCGCTGAACGGCAGGATGGGCGACATGACCAGGGCGAGGACCCTCACCGCCTGCACGCACACGTGGAGCGTGGCGGCGCAACGGGCGCGGTCGGTCTTTCGGGTATTCCATGGCGCCTGGTCGTTGAAGTACCGGTTGGAACGGTTTCCCAGGGCGATCAGCTCCCGGACGGCCCGCCTCACCTGGAAAGTTTCGTAGCACTCGCCTATCCGGGTGGGAGCACCGGAAACCGCCGCCAGCATCTCCCGGTCTTCCGTCGAAAAGGTTCCCGGCTCCGGGATCACGCCGTCGAAATACCGATTGATGAAAGTCAGCGTGCGGTTCACGAAATTCCCGAATATATCGGCCAGTTCGTTGTTGTTGCGCGCCTGGAAGTCCTTCCAGGTGAAATCGGCGTCCTTCGTCTCGGGCGAAATCGACGCCAGGCAGTACCGCATGGGATCGGGCGGGAAGTCCGCCAGGTACTCGTCGAGCCAGACCGCCCAGTTCCGGCTCGTGGACAGTTTCTGGCCCTCGATGTTGAGGAACTCGTTGGCCGGTATCTCCGACGGCAGGACGAAATCACCGTGTTCCATGATCATCGCCGGCCAGAGGATCGCGTGAAAGACGATGTTGTCCTTGCCGAGGTAATTGACGAGTTTGCAGTCCGGATTGAGCCAGTAGTCCTTCCACCTGTCGGGATCGCCCTGGTCAACCGCCCATTCCCGGGTGGAAGATATGTAACCCAGGGTGTTTTCGAACCAGACGTACATGACCTTGCCCACCGCTTCCTCCGTCGGCAGCGCCACACCCCAGTTCAGGTCGCGGGAGATGGGGCGGTCGGACAATCCCTCGTTGAACCAGCCCTGGCAGTAATTGCGCACGTTGGGCTTCCAGTGCTTCTTCGTGTCGATCCATTCCTGCAGACGGGACGACATGCGGGCGAGTTTGAAATACCAGTGGTTCACCGGACGCACCTCGAGCGGCCCGTTGCAGAACTCGCTGCGAGGGTCTATCAGCTGTGTGGCGTCCAGAATGGTGCCGCAGGCCTCGCACTGATCTCCTCGCGCGCGGTCGGATCCGCAGTGGGGGCACGTGCCTTCCACATAGCGGTCGGGCAGAAAGCGGTCGTTGGCCGGACAGTAGATCTGGTTAACTTCCCTGACTTCAAAACAGCCCTTCTCCTCCAGGCGGCGGAAGTAGGCCTGGGCCGTTTCATGGTGGATCGGCCGCGAAGTCTGCGAGAAATTGTCGTAGATGATGCCGAAGTCTTCCAGGGCGCCCTTGATGACGGGATAGTACCTGTCGACGAGTTCCTTGGGGGTTGTGCCTTCCTTCTCGGCGGCCAGGGTGATGGCCACGCCATGATCGTCCGATCCGCTGACGTGTACCACATCCCGGCCTTTCAAACGCTGGTAGCGCACGTAAATATCGCCGGGCAGATGGACTCCGGCGATGTGGCCGATGTGCAATTTGCCGTTCGCGTAGGGCAACGCGTCGGTTACGAGTATTTTCTCTGCCAAGACTCCCTCACAGGCGCGGTCGATCTATGCCAGCTATGTCAGGCGAACCCTGTTGATTTCCAGCATCAGGATAGCGTGTTGAGGGCGGTTTGTCAACGGATCAATCCGCGGCGGGCAAGGCACGGGGTGGTGTTTCATCGGAAGGCCTCCGGCGAGGGGGCATCTGGCGCGAAGGCGTCTGATGCGAAGGCGACTGGCGCGAGGCTGCAGATCCCCGTTTCAGTCTGAGTCTGAGGACAAGCACGAGGAGGGCCAGCTGCACGTGGGCGTTCCGCGCGATGTCCCGACTGGCCTCCTCGATGGCGGCAATGCCGTTCTCGATATCTTCGAGGTCCATCCCGGAAGCCAGCGCACGCAAGGCGTCGACGCGTTCGGTGTACGAGAGCGTGGAGGAATCGCCTGTGGTGTCGAGGATAAACAGATCGCGGTACAACGCCAGCAGATGATCCAGGATCCTGTCCATGACCGGTTCGTCCCGGTGCGAGGCGGCCAGCGATTCCACCTGTTCGAACAATCGCAGCGGTGTTGCGTCGTAAATGCATTCAAGCAGGATGAAGGCTTCCTCCCTGAGCCCCGCCCCCCGCTTGGATCTCGCCGTAAGTGCCTCGGAAAGGCGGCCTTCAGACCTGCGGGCGAGATCTCCGGCCTCCTCGGGATCAATGTCATACCGCTCGATAAGCGCCGCCTTTACATCGGCTTCCCGCAGGCGCGCCAGAAAAACGGGTTGGCAGCGTGACACGATGGTCGGCGGCAGCCGCTGGGAGCGGGATGCGGTCAGTATGAGCATCAGGCTTCCCGGCGGCTCTTCCAGCGTCTTGAGCAGCGCGTTCGAAGCGGCGGTGTTCATCCGGTCCGCGGCCACGATAACCGCGACCTTCCTCCGTCCTTCGAAGGGCTTGGCGGACGCATCTCTACGAAGCGACCGGACGTCGTCCACGGAAAGGATGTCGTTCGAACCGAAAGGCAGAGCGGCGTAGGGGTCGTCCGCCAGCTGGAAGGCCAGGCCCATCCTGCGTTCCTGCCGGGCGTCGCCGCGGCTGGACGAACCCCCTCCACGGCCGGACGATCCTTCGCCGCGGCCGGATGGACGGTCCGGCGGCGGTGCGGATGAGGAAGGCACCAGCAGGTGTAAATCGGGATGTTGAAGCGCGCGAATCCGCCGGCAATGCCGGCACTGCCCGCAAGGTTCCCCGGGTCCGCTTTCGCAGTTGACCGCGCACGCGAGTTCAATGGCCAGCGCTTCGGCGCCAACGCCCGGCGGTCCGCAGAACAGGTACCCGTGAGCCAGGCGGTCCTGCGCTACGGCATTCATGAGCCGCTGCCGCTGTCTGTCGTGGCCTACAACGCGATCGAATGCCATATGGAAGGTTCGGTTAGACGGGACGGACCACGTAATGGACCCTGTTGGATTTCTCCGACGCTTCTTCGAAGCTGAAACCGTCGAAAGCGCCGAGTACGTGGTAACCCGACTCCTGGCAGATTTCCTCGAGCCGGGCTACTGGATATATCCGTTGCTCGTGGCGTTCCCGGGTGGAATACCGCTTTCCTTCGCGGTTGAAAGTAAACTGGAATTCGTTGACCTGTATGCGCGTCTCGGGGACATACTCGCAACGCCGGACGTAGGAGAAATCCCCTTTGCTTTCCTGGTCGACCTGGTTATGGAAGTACCTGCGCGAATTGATCTCCGTACATACGTCGAATACGAACAGGCCGCCTGCGTTCAAAACACGGCGCAACCCATTCAGCATCGCGGCGATGTCCGCCTCGTCCAAGACGTAGTTGAGGCTATCGTACAGGCATAGCACCGCGTCGAAGGATCCGGATACAGGCATGCGGACCATGTCGCCTACCTGGAAGCGAATGGCCCGGCTCGCATCAACGGATTTCCGCTTCGCGACGGCGATCATGCGCTCCGACCGGTCTATGCCCGTCATCCGGTATCCTCGGTCATCAAGGATACACGCCATGGCCCCGGTCCCGCAGGCCAGTTCGAGTACGTCC
>JAPOOT010000223.1 GCA_026713285.1 Gemmatimonadota bacterium
CCGATATCCTGATCCTTCGTGTAATAAATCGTACGTTCGATATGGCCGTTCAGGCAGTCCCTGTAGAAGGTCAGCGCGGCTTCGCACTCGCCGTTGAAGGCCAGGTAGGGGATCAGTTTCATTACGGCAACTCCTCGGTTTGACTGGGTAGCGGGATTGAGATGCATACCGGTACGCTTTCTATTGCCTATGCAGTGAAGAAAACTGTCACGGAACTTCCTGTCAACCACGACCCGGGATCATGCGCCGCTAGTCCTTGACAGCGAGGGGTTTTCGGTTAGGTTGAACCCACGTTCCGGCCTGAATGTTCGTAGCGAACACCCCAATTCACGGCACCCTGGTGCTCAGATTCTCCATTGACTGCCGTTCCCGCTGCGAATCTGAGGCTTCCGGATTCAACAAGGATTTTAAGGAAATCCAGTTTATGTGCGCAACCGGCATCCAAAACGACTCGGAAGCACTCCTTGCATCGGCCTGGATCTGGGGCGATCCCAGTCAGGCGAAAAAGCTGCTGGACAACTACCCCGCACTCGCCGGAGCAAACATCCACACCGCCTCTGCCACCGGAGACGTGGACACGGTTTCGCGCATCCTGCAGACCGAACCCGCTGCCGCCGCGGCGAAGGGCGGTCCCAGAAACTGGCCCCCGATACTCTACGTGACCTGGTCGTGCTTTCTTACGCGCCGTACCGACGAGATGGTCCGGATCCTGAAGCTTCTGCTTGCGCACGGGGCCGATCCGGACAGCTATTGGGTGAATGACTCGGACTGGAAGGAATCGGCCCTTTACGGGTGCGTGGAGAACAACTGCGTCGCGGCCGCCCGGGTGCTGGTTGACGCCGGCGCCAATCCCAACGACAACGAGTCACTTTATCACGCCTGCGAGAAGTTCAACCTCGAGTTGCTGGAGACCGTGGCTGAAAACGGACTGGAACCGGAAGCGGTCTCCTACTGCATCAAGCACGCCATGGACATGAACTGGACGGAGGCGATCCTGTGGTTTATGGACCAGGGTGCGGATCCCGACGCCATCCATCCTTCCGACCACGAAACCTCCCTGCACTGGGCGGTCAAGAGAAACTGCAGCCTGGAAGTGATCGAAGCGCTGTTGGATGCCGGAGCGGATCCCAATGCCCGCACCTCTACCGGGAAGAGTTCGGCGCCGGGGATCGCCGGATGGACGCCACTCGATTTTGCGCTTCGGCTCGGCCGGCGCGATGTAGCGGAAATCCTGGAAAGGCGCGGCGCCGTCCCGTCTCCCATGTCCGAGTACGACCGTTTCGTGGTTGCCTGCGCCAACACCGATCTCGAAGTCGTTGAAGCGTTGAAGGACCGTCACCTGCCGGACTTGAACGACGACGACCGCACGCTGATCAGCCACGTGGCCCAGATGGACAACTGGGACGCGGTGCGCCTCATGGCGGACCTGGGCTGGCCGATAGACGCGAAAGGCTGGATGGATGCCACGCCCCTTTACTGGACCCTGTGCAAGGGGCAACCCGAAACGCTCCGGTTCCTCCTGAAGCGCGGTGCTTCCACCGAATCCATCGGCGGCTACTTTCAGCATCCCGTTCACACCACGGTCTATTGCCAGTGGAACCGGGGAAAGGGCGATTATCCCGCTGCGCTCGAGATACTCCTCGGACACGGACTGGCGATTCCCGATGGTTTTCATCCATGCGGCAATGAAGCCATGGACAGGATCCTGTCGCGGTACGTAAACGCGGTTTAGGACCAGGATGCAAACAGCTCGTGGGCTGGTATAGAGCGAGCCGTACGGTGGGATGGGCTCGACGGACCGAAGGTTGTAGCCCAACTTGACAACTGGGTATTTGATCGGTATATACCCTGTGTCACGATCCAGTTCAAGTTAGTCAGATCCTAATGTAATGACGTCAGGATGACGAGGAGGCACTGCATGGCCCGCATGGTCCAATGCATAAAGCTCAACAAAGAACTCGAAGGTCTCGAATTCGTACCATTCCCCAACGAGCTTGGCCAGCGCATCTACGACAACATTTCCAAAGAGGCCTGGCAGATGTGGATCCACCATTCGGTCATGGTCATCAACGAGTACCGCCTGAATCTCGCCACGACCGAAAGCCAGGAAATCTACGACCGGCACCTGGAGGAATTCCTTTTCGGCGAGGGCGCCGAAATGCCTCCGGGATACCGCCCTCCCCAGACGAAATGACCCCCGGTCGCCCGCACTGCCGCGTGGTTCGATCATGAAACGTGATGATGGCATCCTCCTCATTTCCTGCTATGAACTGGGTCATCAGCCCTTCAGCCTCGCTTCCCCCGCGGCCCGCCTGAAGTCCGAAGGATACAAAGTCTCCGTAGTCGATGCCGCGATCGAGCCGATCCCGGAAGATGCAGTCCGGCGTGCCGGGTTTATCGGCATCTCGGTTCCCATGCATACGGCCATGCGGGTGGGGATGGACCTGTCGGGCCGAATCCGGAAACTCAATCCGGACGCGCACCAGTGCTTCTACGGACTCTACGCCACGCTGAACGCAGACTATCTCCTGTCCCACGGCGCCGATTCGGTAGTCGGAGGCGAATTCGAACAACCGCTCTGCGACCTTGTGGACAAATTGTGCGCGGGCGATCCCGCCATGCCGGATCCCGATCCGGCCACCGCACCATCCACCGCGCCACATCTTTCCCGCCAGACCTGGCTGGTCCCGGATCGCGGCAGTCTGCCCGCCTTGAAACGGTACGCCCAGCTGGACACCGGAACGGAGACGCTGCCTGCCGGTTATACCGAGACCACGAGGGGTTGCCTCCATACCTGTTTGCATTGCCCGATCACGCCGGTGTACAACGGCCGGTTTTTTGCCGTACCCGCCGACGTGGTGCTCGCCGACATAGCCCAGCAGGTGCGCATGGGCGCCCGCCACATCACCTTCGGCGATCCGGATTTCCTGAACGGTCCGACCCATGTCCTACGCATTCTGCGCAGACTGAAGGACGCCCATCCCGGAATCACCTTCGATTTCACCACCAAGATCGAACATGTCCTCCGGCACGCTGAGTTTTTCCCCGAGGCGAAGGCGCTCGGCGCGCTTTTCGTCGTATCGGCCGTCGAATCGGTCAGCGATCTCGTGCTCTTGCGCCTGGAGAAAGGTCACACTCGGGAGGACATCGTCCGGGCACTCGCCATCCTCCGGGACGCGGACCTGCCCATGCGGCCCTCGCTGGTGGCCTTCACACCCTGGACGACGCTGGACGACTATCTGGAACTGCTGGATTTCGTCGAAGTTCACGACCTGGTCGATCACATCGACCCGGTGCAGTACACCATACGACTGCTCGTGCCGCCCGGTTCGGCCCTGCTGGAAACAGTGGATGCCGGGACCTGGATCGGCGAGCTGGATGAAGCCGGGTTTACTTACGAGTGGAGCCATTCCGATGCTAGAATGGACCACCTGCATCGGCGGGTTTCCCGTTTAGTGGAAGAAGCCGACGCTTCGGGGGAGGAGCGGGACAACCGGAGTATCTTTCACCGGATCCGGCGCCTCGCCGCGGAGACTGCCGGGGTCGAAGCGGTCGACGTACCCATGGAACGGCCCTTTGAAGTCCTGTCGCCGAAACGGCGGCGGATCCCCAGGCTGACCGAGGCCTGGTTCTGCTGAGCGGAGCCCACGGCGAGCCGGAAAGGCTCGTTCATCTGAGCTTTATGGGTTGAATAAGCTTTATGCGTGGAAATCAGGAAGCATACCCGTCCTGGACGGGTCCGCAATGCTGCGACCGGGCGGGCGCCCGGTACTGCACGCGGTGATTGGGCGTCTCGAGGCGGATGCCGCCCTGCTGTTTCGAAGTAAGACAATGATCGAGGATGCCGCATACGGTCAGCGTCCGTTCAACCGGAATTGGTGAAACGCCGGTCTCGAACATCTCGTCGATCCTGGAAACCAGGCAGGCCGAGTAGGTAACCGGCGGAGTGGGCGGCAGGAAGAACTGGGTCGAACAGGGCTCAGGTTCGTCTTTGAGGCGGGCGGCGAAACAGTAGTCGCCTATCGCGCCGTTGAGCATGAGCAGCGTGGTCTGAAGACCGTCCATGTGTTCGATGAAGTAGGCGGCCGGGTCAGTAGCGAGCCGGTGCAATTCGCCCGTTCCCAGCAGGTCCTGCGTGCGGCCGTCCTGCTCGGGCAGTCCCTTCGGACTGTCGCAGCGCGACAGCGCCGATTCCAGCAGTTCCTTCGAGTAACGTCCCTGTTCGCCGGCCTCCCACACCGCGTCACCCACGATCATCTGGACCGACCTGACGCCCGTCTCGCCACCCCTGCGACGCTCGATCATGCACTGCATGGCCTCGAGTGCGTGATAGTCCATGGCGTCCGAACCGCCGACCCCCACCATCAACGCTTCGTCGATATCGCATTCCAGCGGCAATTCGAGGTCGGGCAGCCGCCATGTGACCGGAAGGCTCGAACCGGCGAGCACGGGAAAACCGAGCCGCTTGGAATCGGCCACCATTTCCAGGCCCCTTGCGAAGCTGTAGGAGAGATTCTTGTCGTTGTAGACCGGCACTGAGCGGCCGTCCTGCTCGAAGACTTCCACGCAGGCCTTGAACATCTCGTAGCGCGGGTAGAGTTTCTGTCCCTTCTCGTTATCCGGATAGTCGCCGTGTTCGCAGATAATCAGGATCCCGTCCACCGCCAGGGAATCCCCGCCGCGCCGCAGGGCTTCGGCTATGGTGGGATAGACCTCGAAACCGAACTCGCGGGCGCGGTCTGTGCTCTGGTCGCCTTCGGGACGCTGATCGACGTAAAGCGACACGACCTCGACGTCCGGCCTGCGCCAGCGGCCGGAATGCGGATAGCCGACGAGGAACCGGTCCGCGAAGTGCTGCGAGTGGGAGAGGTAGGTGTAGATTGAACTGATGACGGCGAGCCGCTTCGGCATGGTTCAATATCTCCAGAAGGTGGAGTTTTCAGGCGCAGGGTATTCGACGTCGAGATGGGGCGTTTCCAGCCTTGCCTGTCCTTCGTGCAGGCTGTCGACGCCGGCCGCGGTCAGTCCGGTAGTCAGGAGGGTCCGCTCGACGGGATAGGCGGCTTCGCCGGTCAGGAACATCTGTTCCACGTTGTTGACCTGCGGCGAGAAGAAGTTGGCCAGCGAGGTGCGCGCGGGCGGCATGGGCAGGTACATCTGGGTCGACAGCGGTTCGCTGCGCCCCGACAGGCGAGCCGCGAAGTTGAAGTCTTCGACCAGCCCGTTAAACAGGATCATGGTGCACTTGACCCCGTCGCGGTGCTCGTAGGTGTAGGCCACGGGATCCTCCACCATCCGCTTCATCTCGTTGATGGTCGGGAAGATATTGTTGAACCCGTCGCGGGATGGTTTCAGCGTGTGACTGCGACACAGTGCCGCTTCGAAGAGTTCACGGGACCACACTTCGTCGTGGAAAGCCTCCCAGAATGCCTCGCCCCGACGGGCGTGGAGCCAGGAGACGCCCGACTCGCCGCCCTTGCGCCGTTCGACCATGCATTGCAGGGTCTCCAGGCCGTGGAAATCGTAACTGTCGACCCCGCCGTAGCATACGCACACGGCTTCTTCGACCTCGGCGTGAAGCGGCATGTCGACGGAGGGCGTCCGCCACGTGACCGGCAGGCTGGATCCGGCCATGAAAGCAAAACCCAGGCGCTGCGAGGTATCGTACATTTCCCTGGCCCAGTCCCAGTTCCACGACAGGTGCTTGTCGTTGAATATGGGAACGGAACGGCCGCTGCGTTCATAGACTTCCACGATCTCACGGAACAGTTCGTAGCGCGGATATAGCCGTTGTCCCTTTTCGTTGGCCGGATACTCGCCGTGCTCTCCCACCAGGAGGACGCCGTCCACCCGCAGCGATTCGCCGCCGAGGGTGAGGGCGTCGGCGACCGTGGGATAGATCTCCATCTGGGGGAAACGGGCGGCGCGGTCCCTGCTCAGATCCTTCTCGCCCACCTGGTCCACGTAAAGGGAGACCAGGTCCATGGGCGGATGGTGATGCCGGCCGCCCCAGCCGTAGCCCTCGAGAAACCGGTCCACGATGTGCTGTGTGTGCGCGTAGGGGTGATAAATGGTCGTAATCGCAGCGATCTTGGGTCTGTTGGACATGGTATCGGAACGCTTCGGTTGCTCCATAAAATAGTTGCGAGACCGGGACAAAGCCGGCAAGGGGCATGCGAGGCCGGGCCAGACTTCGCAAGGCCGGTTAGGGGCATGCGAGGCCGGGCCAGGCTAAGCAAGGCCGGGCCGGGCCAGGCGGACTAGACCGTGCCTGGCCGTGGTATGGCGGAAGCTATACACGCTCCCGGGAACCGTCTTCGGCATTCCGGTCGTGCTTGATCACGGACATGGCCGACGCGATGATCGAACTGATGTCGCTGAGATTGGAGGGAATGATCAGGCTGTTTCCCTGCTTGGCCAGGTTGCCGAAGGTTTCGATGTACTGTTCGGCTACCCGCAGCTGGACAGCCTGGTCGCCACCGTCCGACTTGATAGCGCCGGCGATTGCCTTGACGCCCTCGGCCGTGGCGTTGGCCACGGTGAGGATGGCCTGGCCTTCGCCTTCGGCCTCGTTGATTTGCTGCTGCTTGTTTGCCTCGGATTCCTTGATGACCTTCTGCTTCTCGCCTTCGGCCTGGTTGATATTGGAGTCACGCATCCCCTCGGAATTCAGAATAGCCGCCCGCTTCTCCCGTTCCGCGCGCATCTGTTTTTCCATGGCTTCCAGGACGTCACGAGGTGGATTGATGTTCTTGATCTCGTATCGCAGTACCTTTACGCCCCAGGGATCGGAAGCCTTGTCCAGTTCACTCACGACGGAGAAATTGATGGCGGACCGCTCTTCGAAGGTCTTGTCCAGGTCGATCTTGCCGACTTCGCTTCTAAGGGTCGTCTGCGCAAGCTGTATAATGGCCATTTCATAGTCGGAAATGCCATAGGAAGCCCTTTCCGCGTCCAGAATCTGCATGTACAGTACTCCGTCCACGCCCACCTGGACGTTGTCCCGCGTGATACAAAGCTGTTCCGGGATGTCGATCGACTGTTCCTTCAACGTGTGCCGGTATGCCACCCGGTCCACGAAGGGCATCAGGATATAGAATCCGGCGTTCAGCGTCCGGCTGTACTTCCCCAGTCTTTCGATCACGCGGGCTTCCTGCTGCGGCACGACGATGACCAGCATTCTCAAAAACAATATCGCCGCGACTGCGACGACTACGGTAACCAGTAGATTGTCCATTCGATGAATCCTTCCGGCGCGCAGAGGGATGCACGGTGGCAGGTTTCGACCGCCGACGGCATCCGGGTCGCGTTCACGCGCCCCTTACCCAGAGTGAAACACCTTCAGTGCGTTCGACCATGCAGGTCTGTCCCTGCTCGATTTGGGAATCTCCCCGATTTACTGCGTTCCAACTCGAACCCCGCACCTCCACCTTTCCCGTCCCATGGGCCGGAATGTCCTCCATGGCCGTTCCGGACTCGCCCTCCAGGGTGTGCATCTGCTCGGCGGGTTGATCCAGATTCAAGCGCGCGGCCAGCGCGCGGCGGAACAAGACGAGAGATACGATGGAGAATACGGAAAAGAGCAGGAACTGGACCCACGTAGCATCCACCAGGCCCGCCCACGCCAGCACGCCTACCACGAGCGAGGCGACGCCGAAGAACAACAGGTAGAAGGCGCCCGGCGTAGCCATCTCGGCCAGACAGAGCAACACGCCTCCGACGATCCAGATCCACCAGTCCATTCAAACTCCTTGGATTCGGGCGAACGCGCCGGCAGATGACGGCACAAACCGTCACGTGCACAGCGGCACGCGCTTAAACGTCGAGCAACAGTTCTGCTGGTACCTCGATCAGGGATTTGATCCTGGCCAGGAACTGCACGGCTTCCCTTCCGTCAACGATCCGGTGGTCGTAGGTCAGTGCCGCGTACATCATGGGCCGGATCACGATCTCACCGTCGACGGCGATGGGCCGGTCGTCGATTCGGTGCAGACCCAGTATTCCCACCTGGGGCGGGTTCAGGATGGGCGTGCTCAGCATGGATCCGAAAACCCCGCCGTTCGTGATCGTGAAGGTTCCTCCCCTCAGGTCCTCCAACGACAGCTTGCCGTCCCCGGCCCTGGCCGCGTATTCGCGTATGCCGCCTTCGATCTCCGCGAAAGTCATCCGGTCCGCGTCCCGGAGGACGGGTACCACGAGCCCGTCTTCGGCGCCGACCGCGATGCCTATGTCATAGTAGTGCTTCCTGACAATCGAATCCTCACGGATCTCGGCATTCAACTCGGGAAATTGCCTGAGCGCGCCGATCACGGCTTTCACGAAGAAGGACATGAATCCCAGCCGGACGCCGTGCCGCTTCTCGAAGGACTCCCGGTTTTTGCGACGGATCGTCATCACCGCGCTCATGTCGATCTCGTTGAAGGTCGTCAGCATCGCGGCGGTCTGCTGCGCTTCCACGAGCCGGCTGGCAATGGTGCGCCGCCGCCGGGACATGGGTATGACCTCCTCACGATGGTCACGGGATGCTTCGGAAGGATCGGAGGAAACGGCCGCGGCCGCCGCCTGCGCGGGAGCATCCGTCGCTGCGGAGTCACGGGATCGACCGGCTTGCCGCTCCGTCCTGCCGGAACCTCTTTCATCGGGCTCCCGCCCTTTTTCATCCGAAACGGCTTTCTCCTTCCTCGCTGCCACGGCCCGCTCTACGTCCTCCCTGCAGATCCGTCCGCCCATCCCGGTCCCTTCCAACCCGGCCAGGGAGATGCCCGCTTCGTCCGCCATACGGCGCGCCACGGGCGTCACGCGATCGTCCGCAACCTCGTCTGCCTGGTC
>JAPOOT010000269.1 GCA_026713285.1 Gemmatimonadota bacterium
AGACCGGGGCTTCGTGCAGACGGTCAAGAGCGCGAAGAAGATCGTGGAACGGGAAGAGCCCGAAGTGTGGGACATCCTGGAAGAAATCATCAAGGACCATCCGGTCCTGCTGAACCGGGCGCCTACCCTGCACAGGCTGGGTATCCAGGCATTCATGCCGGTGCTTGTGGAAGGCAAGGCCATCCGCATCCACCCCCTGGTTTGCGAAGCCTTCAACGCGGACTTCGACGGCGATCAGATGCCGGTGCACGTCCCCATGTCCTTCGAGGCCCAGATCGAAGCGCGGGTGCTGATGCTGTCTTCCAACAACATCCTCGATCCGAAAAACGGGCAGCCGATCTGCTCACCCAGCAAGGACATCGTCCTGGGATGTTACTACCTGACCAAGGAACTCAAGGACTGCCGGGGTGAAGGCAAGGTGTTCGCCAGCGTTTCCGAGGTGATGCTCGCCTTCGACAACGACCTCGTGGACATTCATGCCATCATCAGGCTGCGGCTCGAAGGGAAGATGATCGAGACGACCGTCGGACGCGTCATCTTCAACCAGATACTGCCGCCGGAGATCGGCTTCCAGAACGAGGTATTCGACAGCGCGGCCATACGGAACATGGTGGCCGACGTGTACCGCCGGCTGGGCAATTACCGCACGTGCGTCCTCCTGGACGAAATCAAGCGCCTGGGATTCCACTACGCGACCCTTTCCGGCCTGACATCGGGAATCGACGACGTGGTCATCCCGGACGAGAAGGCGCAGATGATCCAGGACGCCGCGGCGGAGGTGCGGTCTATCCAGGACCAGTACGAGGGCCACGCCATCACCGAAGGCGAGCGGTACAACAAGGTGATCGACGTGTGGCAGCACACACGGACCAAGCTCAACGAAGCCGTCGAAACCACGCTGGCGGAATCGGACGACGGCTTCAATCCCTTCTACATGATGATGGCCTCCGGCGCAAGGAGCAAGCTGGACCAGGTGGGGCAGTTGTGCGGCATGCGCGGACTCATGGCCAAGCCCCAGCGGAAGGTCGTCGGCCAGATCGGCGAGTATATCGAAACGCCCATCCTGTCCAATCTCAAGGAAGGTCTGTCGGTACTCGAGTATTTCACGTCCAGCCACGGCGGCCGCAAGGGGCTCGCCGACACGGCCCTCAAGACCGCGGACGCCGGGTACCTGACCCGGCGCCTGGTGGACGTGGCGCAGAACGTGATCATCAACGAAGTGGACTGCGGCACGATCCGCGGCATCGAAATCGGCGCCCTGAAAGAAGGCGAAAACGTGATGGAACCGCTGGGCGACCGGGTTCTCGGCAGGGTCGTGCTGGATGACATCTACGATCCTATCACGCGGGAACTGCTAACGGCCGCCGGCGAAGAGATCAACGAGGAAGTCGCCGACCTCATCGAACAACGCGGCGGCGTTCAGTACGCTTCCGATCCGGATGCCGAGATGAGCGAAACCGTGCACATCCGGTCCGTCCTGACCTGCGAGACCAGGCGCGGCGTTTGCGCCCGGTGTTACGGCCGGAACCTCGCCACGGGCTCCATGGTGGAAATGGGCGAGGCCGTCGGCGTCATGGCCGCCCAGAGCATCGGCGAACCGGGGACGCAGCTGACGCTCCGCACATTCCACATCGGCGGGATCGCCAGCCGCGACGCCACGCAGAACAAGATCACCACGAAGCAGGCGGGCAAGGCCGTCTTCACAGCGGTCGAGACCGTCACCCAGGAGAACGGCCTCCCGGTCGTCATCGGACGGGCGGGCGAGATCACCATTCTCGACGCCGACGGAAACCGCCGGGCCCATTTCTTCATCCCCTACGGAGCGGTCATGCTCACGAAGGATGGAGAGGTCGTCGAGGAAAACCAGGCCCTGTTCGAGTGGAATCCCTACAATATACCGATCATTGCGGTACAGGCCGGCCACGTGCAACTGGAAGACGTCGTGGCGGGAGAGACGTTGCGTGAACAGCTGGACGACACCACGGGCATGCGTCAGAAGGTGATCACGGAGAACCGGGGATCGAGGGCGCTCCATCCGCGCATCTACATCGCGGACGGCGAGGGCAAGATGAAAGGCGAATACAACCTGCCCACCGGGGCCCACCTGCTCATCACGGAGTTCACGGACCAGAACAATACCGAACGCACTTACGTGCAGCCCGGTGAGGTCCTCGCGCGCATACCGCGCTCCATTGGCAAGACCCGGGATATCACCGGCGGTCTGCCGCGCGTCGCCGAACTCTTCGAAGCGCGCCGGCCCCGCGATCCGGCCACGGTTGCGAAAGTGGACGGCGTCGTCAAAGTCGCCGGCATCGTCCGGCGCTCCCATCGCCTCCTCGTTCGCGCCGACGACGGTTCGGAACAGGAGTACCTGATCCCCCAGGGACGGCATCTCAGCGTGCGGGACGGCGACCGGGTACAGGCGGGAGAACCCCTGTCCGAAGGTTCGATCGACCCCCATGACATTCTCGAAATCCAGGGCGTGAACGCCGTGCAGGAATACCTGGTCAACCAGATCCAGGAAGTTTACCGCATGCAGGGCGTGAGCATCAACGACAAGCACGTGGAAGTCATCGTCCGCCAGATGCTCCAGAAGGTCAAGGTGGACGACCCGGGCGACACGGAGTTTCTCAAGGGCGAGGCCGTGGACCGCACCCGATTCCAGTCGGAGAACGACCGCGTGCTGCGCGAAGGCGGCGACCCGGCGACGAACCAGCCGCTGCTGCTGGGCATCGCCAAGGCGGCGCTCAGTACCGAAAGTTTCGTCTCCGCGGCAGCTTTCCAGGAAACGACGCGCGTATTGACCGAAGCGGCCATTCAGGGCAAGAGAGACGCGCTCCTCGGTCTGAAGGAAAACGTAATCATGGGGCACCTGATACCCGCGGGTACCGGACTCGACCGGTACGGCCAGATGCGGCTTGTCGACGAAAAGGGCAATGAGATCGAGCCTCCGTCCATTGAGGTGGAGCCTCTTTTCGACGCGGAATCTGTGAACGGAGACGCGGAGGCCGCAACCGTGCCGAAGGTGGCCGAGGCCGAGACGCCTCCTGTAAAAACAGCCTGACGAGGGCAGGAGAAGGCGATGACCGGGCGTCGCCGGGATGCTGATGCCGGCGACGCTCGTTTTTTTCCAAAAACGCTTGACACAACTAGAGGAACAGATTAAATTTCCTCACCTATGGTTTTTTGGGGGGAATACGGTTTATATGAACCTCGAAAACCCATGCGCCACTGGCTTGTCGGGTCGTTGCAACAGGGAAGGTTAGGCGGAAATGCCCACGATAAATCAACTCATTCGCCACGGTCGGAAGAAATCGCAGCGAAAGACGAAATCACCCGCACTGCGCGGAAGTCCCCAAAAACGGGGCAACTGCCTGCAGGTGAAGACGCAGACGCCCAAGAAACCGAATTCGGCGTTAAGGAAAATCGCCCGCGTCCGCCTGATGAACGGCATCGAGGCCACCTGTTACATCCCGGGCGAAAGCCACAACCTCCAGGAGCATAACATCGTCCTGGTGAGGGGCGGCCGGGTCAAGGATCTGCCCGGTGTGCGGTACCATATCATCCGCGGCGCGCTGGATGCCAGCGGAGTGCCCGACCGGCGCAACAGCCGTTCGAAATACGGAACCAAGAAACCCAAGTAGGCTGAAGAATAACCTGGCTGGATGGTCTGGAGCATACGATGGCAAGAAGGAAAGAAGTCGTAAGACGGGAACCGGAACCGGACTGGAAATACAACAGCGTTCTGGTATCCAAGTTCATTAACGGATTGATGCGCAAAGGGAAGAAGAGCATCGCGGAACGCGTATTCTATCAGGCGCTCGACCTGATCGAAGAACGAACGAGCCAGGAACCGCTGCCGGTGTTTGAGAAGGCGATCAAGATCGTCGGCCCCGTCGTTTACGTCAAATCCCGCCGGGTGGGTGGTTCGACCTACCAGGTTCCCGTGGAAGTGCGGGATGACCAGCAGCGGGCCATGGCGATTCGCTGGATCATCGAAGCCGCGAGGGCCCGTTCGGAGAAAAACATGTTCGAGTGCCTGGCGGGAGAGTTTACCGCCGCCGCCAGGGGAGAGGGCGCCGCCGTCCGCCGCAAGGAAGAAACCTACAGAATGGCGGAAGCGAACCGGGCCTTTGCCCATTACAGGTGGTAAGGGCGTTTAGATAGCAATCCGAAACAGTAAAACGGATCATCCCTCGCGATGATCCGTACTTTATGAGGTAGATAACGCAGTGACTGAAACAACGATCAAACCAAAAGAGAAAATGTCCACTTCATCCAGCAGGCACGCTTCCGAATCGAACCTGGAAAAGACCAGGAACATCGGAATCACGGCTCATATCGACGCCGGCAAAACGACCACCACGGAACGTATACTCTATTATACGGGACGGGTGCGCAGGATGGGCGAAGTACACGACGGCGCCGCGACCATGGACTGGATGGAGCAGGAACGTGAGCGGGGCATTACGATCACGTCCGCGGCCACGACATCCTTCTGGCGCGACCACCGGATCAATATCATCGACACACCCGGCCACGTGGACTTCACGGTCGAGGTAGAACGATCGCTGCGCGTGCTCGACGGCTCCGTGGCGATTTTTTGTGCCGTGGGCGGCGTCGAGCCGCAGTCGGAGACCGTGTGGCGGCAGGCCGACAAGTACGGCGTGCCCCGCATAGCCTACGTGAACAAGATCGACCGCGTCGGGGCGGACTTCCACCAGGTCGTCTCCATGATACACGAACGGCTTGGAGCCAACGCCATCCCGGTCCAGCTCCCCATCGGCAGCGGCGACCTGTTTACCGGGTCCATCGACCTGGTCGCCATGAAGGCGCGCAGCTACCATGAAGACAACATGGGCGCCACCTTCGAAGAGCACGATATTCCGAACGATCTGGCCGAATATGCCGCCGAGCACCGGCACAAATTGATCGAGGGCCTCGCCGAGGTGGACGAGGAACTGATGGAAATCTACCTGGCCGGCGAGGAGCCGACGGTTTCCGAACTGCAGGCCGCCATTCGCCGGGCCACGCTTTCCGTCAGCCTGATCCCCGTCCTCGTGGGTTCCTCGTTCCGCAACAAGGGCGTCCAGGCGCTGCTCGACGCGGTGGTCGATTATCTGCCTTCGCCGCAGGACGTGCCGCCCGTCTCGGGCAAGAATACGCTGACCGGCGAACCGGAGACACGGGAAAGCCTGCCCGACGCGCCGCTCTCCGGAGTGGCCTTCAAGATCATGACCGATCCCCATGTCGGCAAGCTCGCGTTCTACCGGATTTATTCCGGCACGCTGCCCGCGGGGTGTTACGTTCTGAACACCCGGACCAACCGGCGAGAGAGAATCAGCCGGATCCTGCAGATGCACGCCAACAAGCGGGAACAGCTCAAGGCCGCCGAAGCCGGTGACATCGTGGCGCT
>JAPOOT010000182.1 GCA_026713285.1 Gemmatimonadota bacterium
GCCGGGACTCGCCCGGGTCGCAGGTGGAAGCAAATCGGAGGAGTCGGCTATATGGAAGGTCCCAGGGGACTGCAGGCGCCTGAGTACGAATCGCTGTGCAAACTGGTCAACACCGTTTTCCGCGGCGACGGCGCCGGCCGGATGGAGGAACAGTATCCCCTCCTGTTCGCGCCGGAGAACTTCGATCACCTCCTCGTCATGGTCGACGGCGGCAGGGTGGTCTCCCACGTGGGCGCGTTGACGCGGGACATCTCGGTGATGGGATGCCGGATGACCGCCATGAGCATCGGCGCGGTGGCGACCTACGAGTCCCACCGGGGCCAGGGCTTGGCGACGCGGTTGATGGAGGCGGCGATCCGGAAGGCCCAAGACCAGGACGCAGTGCTCATGCCGATTTCGGGAGGACGAGGGCTGTACACCCGCCTAGGCGCGAATCGGATCGGCCAATACGCGGCGTATGTCGTACGACGGGGCGTTCTGTCCTCGGCACGGACGGACGTCAGGCCGGCGAAGCCGTCGGATCTGACCGCCATGACGCGGCTATACGCAAAGGAATCCAGCCGGTACGTCCGGTCCACTGCCGATCTGAAGAAGGTGGTGGATGCGGCGTGGATCTGTGACCGGGACGGGGAGACCATGGTGATCCGCCAGGACGGGCGCGCGGTGGCCTATGCCGGCATCCAGAAACCGCGGGCCGACCGTGAAGAAGAAGCCGGACGCGCAAGAATCGTGGAGATCGCGGGTTCCAGGGCCGCACTCGTCCGCGCGCTTCCTGCCCTCCTCGATCTATACGGCGCGGGTTCCCTCGAAATCGTGACGACGGGCGCCGACCTCGAACTGGCTTCCCTCCTTCGATCCCGTGGCATAACCCCGTCACCCCAGGGTTTCACGGGTACTGTCCTCGTCCTGCAGCCTGAGCGGCTGCTGGCCGTGTTCGAGGAATACATCGGCGATGTACTGGGACCGGACGCGTTGGCCTGGGATGTTACAGAAGGATCGGTGGCTTTTCGATGTGGTGGCCAGGAACATGCGATCGCATCGGGCGATCTGGGCGCGCTGGTCTTCGGCGTGGTGCCCCCCGACGAGGATCCGATCAAGGCGATTGCATCCGGACCGCTCCGATCGGCACTGGAAAGCGTCTTCCCTCTCCAAATGCCCTGGTACGGGTTTAATTTCGTCTGACGGTCCCGTCACTCAATTCGCGTCGATCGACCGGCCTTAGCCACTGTATCTCCCCTACCCGCAAGATGGCTTCGTCCAGTCTTCGCCGGCGTCATTCCAGCAGCTTCATCCTCAGGTGGGAAGGCGCGTTCCGTGAGAAGTAGATCCGGTGCGTAGCCGCCTGGTAGTCCTCTTCCTTCGCCTCGTAGATACTTTGCACCCAGGTCTGGGGGTTGCGGTCCACCATGGGGAACCACGTGCTCTGGACCTGGACCATCATGCGGTGTCCCGCCTTGAAGGTGTGGGCCACGTCCTGCATGTCGAATTCGATATTCGTGACTTCCCCCGGCCTCATGGGCTCGGGGTAGGTGAAACTGTTCCGGTACCGCGCCCGCATGACCTCGCCCCGCACCATGAGCTGGAATCCGCCCATCTTCAAGTTCATGGGGTTTTCTCCAACGTAGCTCGCCGTATCGGGGTATACATCGATCAGCTTTACGATGAAATCCGCGTCCTCGCCTGTCGTGGTCACGTACAGGTTGGCGAACAGATCTCCCGTCACGGTCACGTCCTCCTGCAGCACATCCGACTCGAAGACGAGCACGTCCGTACGGCTTGAAGCGAACCGCTGGTCCTGGATGAGGTAGCGGTCGTCCCTGTTGATGACGATCTGGGACGTGTGGGGTACGGGTTTCGCTGGATCGCTGACGTATTCGGCGTAGTCGTCCACACCCGCCGGCCGGTCGAAGGACAGACCGCCGCCGGGCGCAAGGTAGAGGTACGCGTCGCGCGCCTCCCTGGGCGGCCAGTGGTCGAAGGCGTGCCACCGGTTCGAACCCGTGACGAAGATGCTGGCCTCAGGCAACTCCGGATCGGGACCGTCTTTGAGGTAGTGGTTGAAGAAGGGCAGTTCGAGGTTTTCCCGGTAATGCACCGCCGTGGGCTGGTCGAAATAGATGTCCTGGTACCGCAGGCCGTCTCCCCGCGCCCACCCGCCGTGCCACCACGGCCCCATGACGAGTTGATTCACGATGCCCGGGTTGTTGTCCTCCACGGCAGCGTACGTCTTCAGCGGACCGTACAAGTCCTGGGCGTCGAAGAAGCCGCCGACCACGAGCACCGCCGGCGTGACGCCTTTCAGGTGGGGCAGCGGCGTGCGGGCCTGCCAGAATGCATCGTAATCGGGATGCTCCATCATGTCGTTCCAGATCTTGTTCTTTCCGTGGAGGTATTTCTCGTTGATGTTCGACAGGGGCCCGAGATCGAGGTACCACTGGTAGCCGTCCGGCGTGCCGTAATCCCGAAAGCCCGAAGCCCGCTGGGTCGTGGGCTCAGGGCGCGGAGCGCCGTAGAAGGACAGGAAACTGAAGGTGGCCTGCAGCTGGAAGGCGCCGTTGTGATGGCGGTCGTCGCCGATCCACCAGTCGGTAACGGGCGCCTGGGGCGATACGATCTTCACGGCGGGATGGGCGCCGATCAGGGCGTGGGTGGCGTAGAAACCCGGTGCCGAAATGCCCCAAACGCCCACGCGCCCGTTGTGGCCCGGCACGTTTTCCAGCAGCCAGGACACCGTATCATAGGTATCGGTGCTCTCGTCGATGTCGGCGTCCGATGTCTTGTCCGGGTCGTGGGGACGCACCGCTTCGAATTCTCCTTCCGACATCATGCGGCCACGCACGTCCTGGTAGACGATGATGTACCCTTCCCGGGCGAACAGCATGGACGGGCCGATCCGCGATTTGTACGCCGCCCCGTAAGGCGCAACGCTGTAGGGCGTGCGCTGCAGCAGGATGGGATAGGTCCGCGAATCGTCCTTCGGCACGTAGATGGAGGTGAACAGCCTGGTTCCGTCGCGCATGGGGACATAGCGCTCCAGCTTCTCATAGTTCTCTACAATGTACCGCGCGTCTGCGTTGGTTTGGCCGGAGACTGCACCGGGGAGAAGGAAGAGGACCAGCAGGCCGACGAAAAAGACGGGGCATGCCATGGTTTTCATGGAAAAGCTCCTGCGGGATAGGGCAACGGGTTACAAAAGGATTGTGCGGTGTTCGAATGGAAACTGCGAATTCGGTTTGATCTGGATATGAGGAATATGGATGGATTCCGCGGGAAGATCAAGGGTGGCCATTGTCCGTCAACCGTTCATAGGCGTTCACGACCTCGATGAAGGCGTCGTGATCGCCGCCGTGATCCGGGTGGTGGACCTGGGCCAGTTCGCGATACCGCTTTTTGATGTCCTGGAGCGTCGCATAAGGCTGCAGGCCCAGGAGAGAAAGCAGACCGGGGTCGTACGCATCGGCCATAGAAAGGCCGTGCTCCTTGAAGTACTGGAAGTACACCCGGTAGAAGAAGGCCTCGTAAACCGTCTTGATCTCGTCGTGATCCATTTTAACCAGCCGGTTCAGGGGATAAGCGACCCGGGTGTCGTTCGCGGTCCGCGTAGAGAAGAAGACGTCCCATACCAGCGACTGGTGGTCTTCACGAGGACGGGCCCTGAACCGGATACGACACTCGGTCTGCTTGAGTTGGCGCAGTTTGCGTTTCAATTGGGGAATGTTCATGGCGCGGTCCGCTAATTCAACAGGCGCTATCTCAACATGGCCGGCAGGTCTTCCATCGATTCCGCCCGGGGCAGTGGATGGCTCCACGGCCACTCAACTTCCTGCTGCTGGTACCAGGCCGCCTGTATCGCCTTCATGCCGACCGAGGCCGCCCCGCGCAGTTCGTCAAACCCGCCATCCCCGACGAAGTACGCATCGGGCGGCCGAATATCCATTCGAGCGCAGGCGAGATCGTAGATCTTGCTGTCCGGTTTCATCAACCCGACTTTGCAGGAGAATACCACGTCGTCCACGTGATCCTGTAGAGGGCAGGATTTCCACGTCAACGCTTCCTCCGGCATGGCGTTGCTGATGACACCGACGCTTAGTCCCAGGGTCCTTACCTCGTTCAACATCTCGAAGACAAGGGGATCAACCGTAGATAAAACGTGTTGTTTCCTGCGCTCGTAATCCTGAGCCAACTCGGAGATTTCCCGGTCGGTCACCGGTGATCCGACTTCTTCCCTTACGTGCGAAAACATGGCGATAAAGTCAGGAAACCCGCCTGTCATCGCGCGATCGCCGAAATCCACCCACCAGCGTGACAATCGGTCCCGCGTCGTCCGCAGTCTTACGTAATTGGGGGTTCTTGACCGGTATGCGCTTCTTGTTTTTTCGGTGATCAGCGTTTCGAACAGATCGAAAAAGACGGTCTTCATGTCCCCCCGAACCAGGCTGTCCTGGCCCGGGTTGTCCGGACCCAGGTGATCCCGAATTAGGTTATACTTAACCAGGAAATCCGGACCCAGGTGATCCGGAACCAGGAAATCCTGAATCAGGTAATCCCGAATTCCTGGATGGACTGGATGGCGGACATGTCGTGCACGCCGCTGTCTTCAAGGGACACGTTGGACTGCAGCTCCAGGATGGCGTCCCGGTGCAGCGCCTCGATGTCGGCGCAGCCCGCCGTGGCCATGCCGGATTTGAGCATCTGGACGACGATGGGCAGCTTGTCGTAGACCGACCCAGAGTGGGGCACCTGGCCGACTATGCCTTCCTCGAAGAATGTACTGGCGAGCTGGGCGTAGCGCCGGTTGTTGAAGGCCTTCCGGCTGCCCTCCATCCAGTATTCCTTGACCAGGTCCCCGGCGGCGTTTCGGACGAGCTCGCCGTGGCTCTCGGTAAACCGCGCCAGGAGGTTACCCATCATGAGTGTGTCGGCGCCCAGGGACAGGGCGATGAGCATGTCCGCCGGTCCCTGAATGCTCCCATCGCCTACGAGGGGCAGGTAATCGCCCGTTGTCCGCGCCCATTCGTCCCGTGCCGCGGCGACTTCCTGGATGGCGGTCGCCTGTCCGCGACCGGTGGCCTTCACCATCTGCGTCGTGCAGCCGGACGCGATGCCCATGCCGATCTTCACGGCGTCCGCCCCGCTGCCGGCCAGGTAGTCGAAGCCTTCCCGCGTCACCACGTTCCCTGCGATTACGGGGATGTCGTAATGGGACTTGATCCATTTCAGCGTCTCGCCCTGGTATTCCGTGTGGCCGTCGGAGGCGTCGATGACGATCACGTCTGCCTGGTGTTCGATCAGCGCCTCCACCCGTTCGCGGTCCTCCGGATGGGTCGATACGGCGGCGCCGACCACCAGGCGCTTTTGCGCGTCTTCCGTGGAGTGGGGATGGCGGATGTGCTTGTCGAGATCCCGCTTGAACACGACAGATACCAGCGTTCCTTCGGAGGAAACCATGGGCAGGAACCCGCGTCCGTATTCGATCATCCGCGTATTGGCGGTCTTCAGGTCGTCTTCCGCGGCGCCGGTCTGCACGTCGGTCTTCATGCGGTCGCCCACCCGCAAATCCTGGTCGTACCGTTCGTCGAAGTCCTTGTCCGTGATCACGCCGACCAGCTTGCCGTGGAAAACGCCGGTATCCGTCACGGGGAAGGTGTGATAACCGGTATCGTTCATGATCCCGATCACCTCACCAATGGACTGCTGCGGCGACAGCGTCACGATGTCCGTCTGGAACCCGGCCTTGAACCGTTTCACCGCGTCGATCCTGGTACACTGCTCTTCGACGGTCTGGCTCACTGCGAACACGCCCATGCCACCCAGCTGGGCCATTGCGATGGCCAGTTCCACGCTGGTAACCGCCTGCATGGCCGCGCTGAGAAAGGGCGTGCGCAGCGTCAGGTAGCCGTCTCCGTGCCGGCAAAGGCGCGTCTCCAGCGATACGAACTGGGCATTCGCATCGGCCTGCGTAAGGCGCGGCAAAAGGCGGTATTCCTTAAGACTGTGAGAAACGGTAGAGGCGATGTGCGCCATGTATGTCCTCCGTGGGAAACCGTTTGAGGTTCCATTGCCCCTATTGGATTCCCGGTACGGTTATCCAGGGTTGTACTGATCCGGATTTCGGGTCCATCGGCGGGTCCACATTCGAGTCAATCAATCGAGTCCACCAATATACATCGTTCAGCCGATTTCGCCTTGACATTATACGCGGATTTATATATTAGTCAAATTAATAAAATCAATATGCACTATTGAGATAATATATAAATGAACCTGTCCTACGATCAAGCCGTCGCATTTCATGCCGTAGCCCGTCACGGCAGTTTTTCCCTGGCGGCAAAAGCCCTCTTCCGGTCCCAGTCGGCCGTGAGCATCCAGGTGGCCAAGCTCGAAGGCGAAATCGGCCAGCCTCTGTTCCATCGGACGACCCGCCATCTCGCGCTCACCGAGGCAGGGAAGGTACTGCTCAAATACATGAGTGAGATGGAAGGACTGATGAAAGAGGCCGTTCAGGAACTGGAAGACCTGGATCGCCTCGAGGCCGGCCGTCTCGTGCTCTGCACGTCGGACACCACCGGCTGCTACCGCCTGCCGGCCATACTCAAGTCCTTCCAGGACCGCTATCCCGGAATCGACATCGTCGTAAAGAATGCCACGTCATTGCGGACCATCCAGACCGTGGTCGACGGCGAGGTGGACCTCGGCGTGGTCACGCTGGCCTATCTGCCTCGGGAGATCGAGGCGATCCCGCTGTTCTCCCGCCATGACGTGCTGATCACGCCGCCGGGTCATCCGCTGGCGGACCGGCGGACCGTGCATCTCAAGGATATGGAGCAATATCCGCTGATCCTGCTCGACCAGCACTGCGCCTCCCGGAAGCTGATCGACGATTTGTGCGAGCAATCCCGGGTGCGGCTCGACGTGGCGATGGAACTGAGTTCGATCGAAGTGATCAAGCACTTCGTGCGCATCGAGGCGGGCCTGTCCATCGTTCCCTCCGTCGCCATCCAGGAAGAGCTGGAAAACGGCACGCTCGCGCAGGTTTCCATCGGTGACTTCAGAAGCCGTCCCCGACAGAAAATGGGTGCGATCTACCTGAAGGGGCGGTACCTGTCACGAGCGGCCCGGAGTTTCCTGGAAGTCCTGCAGACGTACTTCAGGCCGGGGAGGAAAATCACGGCGGAACGGGGCATGCCCGCGGCCTGATTTGGCTCCGGAGGCCGTGGTCCAGCCGGCGGCCTGATTTGGCTCCGGAGGCCGGGGTCCAGCCGGCGGCCTGATTTGGCTCCGGAGGCCGGGGTCATCCCGCGGCCCGATTTGGCTCCGGAGGCCGAGGCAGGCCGGCGTCGAGACTAGGCACCGGTGGACGGATCGATTCCGCGGCCTGGTCAGGCTTGGTGGGCCGTCCAACTTCGTGGTCCGGTCAGGCTTATAAGGGGGAACTGGCCAGGCTATCGCGCGTCTAACCATAATGACTGCATACAAGCATAAAGTTTACTTTGAGGATTCTGCTGCGTTATGGAATTACACGCCCGGAGGTGAAACATGACTCTCCTCAGCAACCAACGAATCGCCGTTGTCGCCGTCACGCTGTCCTTCGTCGTGGTATCGGCCGTCGGCTGCGCCGCGCACCGGCCCACGCTCGCAGAATCAAAGGACCTGGTGAACGTGACCGTCCTGCCTGCCGGCCCCAAGAACTGGTTGTACACGGTGGAGACGAAAAACGCCGAGTACCTTACGAGCGTGGAATTCATCTCCCCGGACCTGGAGGGATGCAAGGTGCTCGCACTGCCCGAGGAAATCAGAATCGCCCAGCGGACGACGCCCGATGGCATCAAAGTAAACCTGAGGGGAAGCATGTATGGCGACCGGTTCACCCAGTTCCGCCGCCTGAGGTTGATACTGACTAGCGACGCGCCGAAGAGTCGGGGTGAAATAAACATCCGGGTAACCGATTTTCGCGGAAACACCACGATGATCGAATCCATCGCGGGGCCAGTCGCCGCCCGGATAGGCACGCCCCGATACGCCTGGCAACGCGCCTGGCGCTCTTACGACGTAATGCCCCAGCATTTCGGTCTATTTCCCGACAACCTGGTGCGCTTCAGCTTTATAGGGAATTGACGCTCGCGGTCGATGCCAGACCCAGGTCGGTACCAGGCCTACTCGGCCGCCTCAACTTTCTTCCAGTGCGCGCACGCCCGGCAGCGCTTTGCCTTCCAGTAACTCGAGCGATGCGCCGCCCCCCGTAGAGACGTGGCTCACACGGTCAGCGAGACGGAGGGTGTTCACCGCCGCCGCCGTATCCCCTCCTCCGATTATGGACACGGCGCCTCGGCCGGTGGCGTCCGA
>JAPOOT010000336.1 GCA_026713285.1 Gemmatimonadota bacterium
ACCTGTTTGTAATCGAGACCCACGCGCACCGCTTCGAAGGTGTCCGCCGTCGCCCCGTCGATATCGATGTTGATCTTGTCCAGCTTGCAGTCGATGAGCTCCTGGGCCTTCCGGGGATCGATGAGGGAACCGTTGGTGCTCACGCTGACCGGCACGCGGGGCAGCCGTTTTTTCGTATACGCGATCATGTCGACGAGTTGCCTGTTGATGAAGGACTCCCCGAACATGAAGGGCTGTATGAGCTTGATGTATCGGGCGTTCTCGGCGCACTCGTCGATGATCTTCCGGTACAGCTCCATGGACATGTTGCCCTTCTTGCGGCTGAGCAGCTCCCTCGGGCACATGATGCAGTCGGCATTGCAGAAACTCGAAGACTCGATGCTGATCACTTCGGGAAATCGCAGTTTACGCGCGACGACGGCATTGCGCAGGACCCGCTGAAGCGGTTCGTACCGGGACGCGGTCTTGTAAAAGGTGTCTTTCAGGCCCATCGGGTCTCAATCATCCTTCCAGTTGAATTCTTCGTCGCCATCCCGGATCAGCCGGTTGTAGCCCGGTTGCCGGGTCCTTACTTCCTCGGTCCGTATGGGCGGGAACATCCGTCCGCCCCGCTTCCTGTACATCCCGTATTCCCAGGTCTTCGCGTACCCGGACATGACCGATACAGATGAAAGGACACAAAGCAGAAGTCCCTGCATCCCATCGAGATACCCTCGTTTCATCACGTACAACTTCCAAAACGCGCCCAGGGGAGCGAGGGTAATGTGCACCCAGGTAATCTTTCGGTCCGGCCGCGCCTTTAGCCGGTTTCTCACCTCGATCGACGTGTACTCGTTCAGCTTCTCGATATACTGATACAGGCTGGTGTAGGCATCGTGTATCAGGGGAGATTCGAGCCTGCCGGTCGGTCCGTCCACCATGAAGGTCTCATGCACCTGGGTCCGGGTGACGGACGCCTTCGTCCGTCGGAAAAGCCGGAGCGGCCGGTCGTCTCCCCATCCCGCCGCGTGCCGGATATGCCTGGCGAGGAAGTAGTTCTCCCTTGGTATCTGGTAACCGTCGCAGGGCGCCGGTGTCTCGAGGAGGCGCCGTATGTCCGACTGCAGGGATTCACTGAGCCGTTCGTCCGCGTCCAGGTTCAGCACCCATTCGGAAACCGCCCGGTCCAGGGCCTGTTGTTTCTGCTGTCCACTGCCGTGCCGGTCTACATGAAACAGCCGGACTTTCTCGTGGCCGCTGCAGATCTCAACCGTGCGATCGCTGCTTCCGCAATCCACCACCACGATTTCGTCGACCCATGAAACGCTCCGCAGACAGGAATCGATATGCGGTTCTTCGTTATAGGTAATGACGATTACGGATATAGAATCCATACATGCATCATCGATCCCGTTCGATGGCGTAATCCACCATGTTCAACAGGGCTTGCTTCGCAGGGGTATCCGGTTCTTCTGCCAGGATCATCTTGGCCTCTTCCGCGTATGCCAGCGCCTTGCCTTTCGCGTAGCGGATGCCGTCGTGGACGTGGACGAATTCAACGATCTCGTCGCAGACGCGGTCGCTCCACTCCGTTTCAAGCAATTGCTCCACGCGCCGGTTTCCGTCGCTGGAGGCGTTGCGGAGGGCATGGATCAGGGGCAGGGTAACCGTGCCTTCCCGGAAATCGTTACCTCTCGGTTTGCCGATGACGTCCTCGTCCCCCGTGAAATTCAGGATGTCGTCGGTTATCTGAAACGCCATTCCGAGCTTCTCGCCGAACTCGCCGAACCGGCGGGCGGTCTCGGCCGACTGGCTCGAGAGGTAGACCCCGGAATCGCAGCCGCACGCGATGAGCGAAGACGTCTTGTTGCTGATGATGCGGTAATATTCCGCCTCGGTCGTACTGATGTTGAACCGGCGTATGGCCTGGTGCAATTCGCCCTCGGTCAGCCGTTCGACGCATTCTGCGATTTTCGTCGTGATCCTCGAACAATCCAGTTTCGCGATCAGCGTCAACACCCTTGCGATCACGTTGTCGCCCATGAGCACCGAGACATGGTTGTCCCAGACTGAATTCAGCGTGGGCAGTCCGCGCCGGGTCGTCGCCCGGTCCACCACGTCGTCGTGGATCAGCGTCGCGGTATGGCAGAGCTCGATGATAAATGCCGCCAGCATGGTCTCTCTGCACGGCGAGCCGTATGCCGAGGCGGAAAGGAAAACCAGCGCGGGCCTGAGCCGCTTGCCCTTGGTGCGAACCAGGTGAGACCAGATCTGGTTGATGACTTCCACGTCGGATCTGGAGATCTCCCTGATCTGGAGTTCAAATCGGTCGAGATGCCACTGAACCGGCGCGCTGATTGTACTGAAGTCTATGAATGCCCCCGATTTGCTGTGCGGTTACGCACGCTGAAATACATGCAAATATGGTGTGAATTCGACCGGAAGTCAACCCAATTCGCCGGTGTGGGCGCGTAGTTGGCGTTGGCGGCAGGACCGGGGTTACGGCAGCGTCATTACGGCCTGCTGGGCCAGCCGCAGCAACCCGGAGGGGAAAACGCCCACGGCCAGGATGGCCAGGGCGGAGACGCATAGCGCCGTCATGCCGCTGTAGGACAGACGGCCGGTCGCGTCGACTGATTCCCGAGCCGCGGGGCGCATGTACATCCAGATCACGACCCGGAGGTAGTAATACAGAGACACCCCGCTGAAAAGCAGGCCGATCACGGCCAGTTCGATATATCCACCGGTCACCACCGCGCTGAAGAGGTAGAACTTCGCCATGAATCCGGCCGTGGGCGGTATGCCGGCCAGAGAGAACATGACCACTGCCATGATCGCGGCGAGGAGGGGATGGCGGCTTCCAAGGCCGGCCAGGTCGTCCAGGGTCGCGCATGTCGATCCGCGGGCTGTGAGCACGGCAAGCACGCCAAAGGCGCCCAGGTTCATCGCCGTGTACACGATCAGGTAGAATATGACGCTCGCGCTGCCGTCCTGGCTGTTTGACATGAAGGGCAGGAGCATGTACCCGGCGTGGGCGATGCTGGAGTAGGCCAGCAGTCTTTTGAGGTTGGACTGAACCAGCGCCACGACGTTTCCGACGGCAATCGTAAGGACCGCCAGCACCGAGATCAGCGGAATCCAATCCACCATGAGGCCGGAAAAAACCGAATCAAGCAGCCTGATCAACACCACGAAGCCGGCCGCCTTGGATCCGGTGGACAGAAAGGCGGCGACGGGCGTGGGCGCGCCCTGGTACACGTCCGGCGTCCAGGCGTGGAACGGGACCATGGAAATCTTGAATCCGATGCCGACCAGCAGCAGGCCCAGGCCGCCGAGCAGCAGTAGATTCACCGCGTCGCTGCGCTCCCCGGCCAGGGTGTGCGCTATGACTTCGTACTCCGTACTGCCGCTGGCGCCGTAGAGCAGGGCCATTCCGTAGAGGATGAAGCCGCTGGCGAAGGCCCCCAGCAGGAAATACTTCAACGCGCCTTCGTTCGAACCGGCTTCACGCTGTTCGAAGCCGATCAGCACGTAGAGCGAAATGGAGAGCACTTCCAGACCCAGGAAGAATGAAAACAGGTCGGTGCCCGCCGCCATCATGCTCATGCCCGAAACGGCGTAGATCAGCAGCGCGTAATACTCGCCGTGGCC
Source organism: Gemmatimonadota bacterium (assembly GCA_026713285.1). Classification (GTDB taxonomy): domain Bacteria; phylum JAAXHH01; class JAAXHH01; order JAAXHH01; family JAAXHH01; genus JAAXHH01. The sequence continues at coordinate 3,631 of JAPOOT010000336.1, forward strand.
AATCGACCGGGCTTCGGCGTAGGAGACGGATATCAGCACGGTCAGCATGGCGCCGGCGATGAATATCAGGGTGGCCACCAGGCTGAAATCATCCGACACCATCATCGGCGACGTATCCGAAAAGGCGATGGGATCCTGTCCCAGCTGGTTTACCGCAACCACGCCCGAAATCGCCAGGAGCACCAGGCTGAGGTATGGTATGCCCCTGCGAAATCTTTCGAACAGGCCGACGATCAAGACCACGGTCGCGGAGGACACGAGGAAGATCTGCGGCATCACGGCATAAAGGTTTATTTCGGGCAATACCGTATTCATCGATTATCCTGGCTGGTTCCCCGGGTCGCGTCCAGGCCGGCCGGCCGCGACGCCGATTCGGTGGATGTCCCGGTCGTTCCCGCCGGAGCTGTCTCCGCGAGACGGTGGGTCTGGACCAGAAGTTTCTGTACCGAAGCCTCCATGGTCCGCAGAACCGGATTGGGATACACCCCGATCCAGATGATGAAAAGCGTCATGCAGGAGAGGACGGCCGTCTCCCTGAATGAGAGATCCTTGATCCCTTTGTTCTCGTCCCTGGTCAAAGGACCGAAGATGACCTTCCTGTACATCCGGAGCATGTAGACGGCCGCCAGGATGACCCCGGTGGCGGCAACCACCGCGATCGCCGCGTGCTGTTGAAAAACCCCGACCAGGATGAGGAATTCACCGACGAAATTGCTCAGGCCCGGAAGGCCGACGGAGGCCAGGGAGAATAGGAGGAGAAAGGCGGAGAACACGGGGATCGTGTGCCAGAGCCCGCCGTACGCATCCATGTCCCAGGTATTCCGACGCTGCACGAGCATCATCGCGGCAAGGAACAGTCCACCGGTAGACAGCGCAAGGCTGACGATGTGGACGACCGCGCCCTGGATGCCGTGTTGATTCAGGGCGAATACGCCGAGTACGACGAACCCCGCGTGACTGATGGTGGAATAGGCGATCATCCTTCGAATATCGGACTGCGCCAGGGCGATCAGCGCGCCGTAGACGATTCCGGCCGCCGCCGCCCCGCACATCAGGGGCGCCAGTTCGGCCAGGGCATCGGGAAACATGGGAAGGGTCAGGCGAATGAACCCGTAGGCCGCCATCTTGACGAGTACGACGGCGAGGACAATGGCATCGGGCAGCCACGTATGGAACGGGACCATGGGCACCTTCACGGCAAAGGCGGCGATAAAGGCGAGAGCGAGCCAGAACTGCACTTCCGGCGGGATGGCAAGCTGATACAGCGCCGCCATCTCGAAGGTGAGGACGCCGTGGGCCTGGTGATAGAGAAAGGCCAGCGTGATGACGGCGGCCAGCATGAGCAGACTGCCGAATATGGCGAACAGGAAGAACTTCAGAGCCGCCATGCTGCTCCGCTCG
>JAPOOT010000313.1 GCA_026713285.1 Gemmatimonadota bacterium
GCTCCAGACCGAACCGGCGAGGAATGTGGCCCCCGCCACCATGCCGCCGTTCAGAATCATCATGAGCGGACCCTGGAAGTTTTCTCTTCTCCCGGAATTCTCTGGCGAAAACCGCCCGTGATCCAGACCGACAAAGTAGGCCGTCGAGTAAGAAATCAGGTTCGGAATGAACCAGACCAGGAAAACCACTACGAGCAGCGACCCCGCCACCCGCCTCCAGGCCAGATGGTCCCACCGGCCTTTCCAGCCGTAGTACAGGTACGCCAGGGGCATCAGAATGTAAACGCCGAGGTACATCGACTGTTCTGGCGCGACGAAATCCAGCAGCAGGCGCGTCGCCGCGACGACCCAGCCGAAGAACACGAGTCCGCGGATGTCCGACCAGAGCGACGGTTGGTCCAATGTCATTTAGATTCCTCCCGGAAGCAGATTTGATGTGATGATCAATGCTGGAAGTCCGCGGACCTTTTGTCCGTGAGCCAGCCCTTCAATACTGGAAATGGGCCGACCTTTTGTCCGCGAGCCAGCCCTTCAAAGATAGCGCGTCCCGGTCCTTCTCCGACATGATGGCCTCTCCCGCGGCAACCTCTCCCGCGGCAACCTCTCCCGCGGCAACCCTTCCCGCGGCAACCTCGTCGAAAGCGCGCTTTAACCCACTATCGCACAAGGACCAGTCCAAATCCGGGGCCAGCGGCGAGATGCCGGCCTGGTTGCCGGGGCTGTATTCCCCGTCGCACAGGTACTCCAGGACGCAGTCGGTCGTGCAGAAGAACCCGTGGGCGAATCCCGGCGGAACCCAGATCCATTCTCCGTGGTCCGCTTCGGGATCCTCCGAGATGTCCCGGGCGACGATCCCGCCCAGTGTGGGAGACCCCAGCCGGATATCCAGCGCCAGGTCCACGACGCGTCCGCGGACGACCCTGACCAGTTTGCCCATATGGGGACTCCACTGAAAATGGAGACCTCGCACCACGCCGGCTCGGGAAAAACTCTCGTTGATCTGTAGAAATCGAACCTCCCGGAGGAAACTGGTCTCCGGGTGATGGATGAGATCGCCAAGACGGTAGGATTCGGTGAAGTAACCCCGCTCATCGGTGTACCGGCCGAAACGAATGACCTTCAGATCGGGGATCGCAAGGGTCTCCACCGTATCGATCTTCAACCGGGCCTCCTTTCCTGGACGCTTATCAGGGGAACAAGATAGGGCAAGGCTGAACCTCTCAGCAAGGACGAAATGGAATGAGCGAGGGCACAGCGCTTGACAAGACCGGACCCAATCTGTTGATTCGGGACAATACCCTGAAACACCTCCTGGCGACACCAGTTTCGGCAAGAAAGGACACTCGTCTTATGACAGGAGACTCCGGTCCCACACCGGCGGAACGGAAGCAATGGGAGGACCTCGGTTACCTTGTCTTCGAGGAGGCGATCAGCGGAGATTCGCTGGTCCGTCTTCAGCGCGCCTTTGACTACTGGGCGGAGGCCTGCAAGGAGGAATGGCTCGGACGCATTGCCAAGGGTGAGGCCGCGGCGACCTATTACGACATCCCGAACACCCTGGAGAAGGACGACATTTTCATCGATATCCTCGATCGGCCGAGGTATTACAGGTACATAAGGGCCTTCGCGGGGGACGACGCCCTCGTCATCGGCGAACAGGTGCGGACGGCGCCGGTCTGGCCCACAAGCTACACGGGCTGGCATCCCGACGTCCCTCCCAGCCACCCGCTGCATATCAAGGTACAGGTTTACGTGAACGACGTAGAGCCCGGCGCTGGGGAATTTGCCTTCGTACCAGGCAGTCACCGGCCCGGCGCGGGGCCCTATCCCCGGGTGAAGAACCTGGCGGCCATGCCCGGCCACAAACGGTTTGCGGGCAAGGCGGGCACGGCGATCATGTTCAATTCATACGGCTGGCACGTGGCCATGGAGAACCATACCGCAACGCCGCGTAAGTCGATTATCCTGATTTACGAGAAACGGACTTCGGACCGCGTCGCCGAGAACGAGAACCGGTTCGCTTCCATCTCACACGCGCTGAACACGCCGGAACGCCGCCGGCTCTTCGGAATATCCTGATTCGAGTCGAGAGGTAACATGCCGCGCATCGATGCCCATGGTCACGTATTCGCAAAAGTTTCACGCGAATTCCCGCGGGAAACCGGCGGAAACACGCCGGCGGAGCGGGAAGAATCGGTCGAGAAGCTGATGACCTACATGGCCGCAAGCGATATCGGCCAGGCCATGCTCGTTCAGATGGGCGGCGCGACGGCGGCACATCACGCCTATGTGCTCCACTGCCTCAGGATCTACCCCGACCGCTTCCTCGGCATCGGTCTCATCCCGGAAGACCTCGTCGCATCACCCGAGGAGCACATGGACCGCCTGACGGACGGAACGGGCATCGTGGGCTTCCGGCTCGGACTGGTCGGCGGGCCCAGGGATCCCTTCGATAACGTGGACGTACGCACCTTCCTGACCTACCGGATCTGGAAACACGCGGCGGAGAAGGACCTCGTCCTCTGGCTGTACGTACGCGCCGCGGACGCCCACCTGATCGCCTACCTCGTCGACGCCTTTCCCCAGGTCCGTGTCGTACTCAACCACCTGGGCATCTGTCCCGGCGAGGGCAAGGGGCGCCACGACCAGTGGGGCCGGCCGCAGATCGACATCGCGTCGTACAACCCGGCGTTTCACACCACCCACCGCCTGAGTACCTACGAGAACGTGACCATGAAACTGTCCGGGCACTACGCCTTCAGCAAGCAACCGTACCCCTATGAGGACCTGGCGGGATGGCACAGGGCGGCGCTCAATTCCTTCGGGGCCGACCGGCTCATGTGGGCGACGGACTTCCCCTGGATCTACGAGGAACCGGGATACGACAAACTGGTGGACCTCGTGGAGCGCCTTACGCCCGATATCAAGCCGCACGAATACGAGGCGATCATGGGCGGAACGGCCAGGCGGTTCCTGAGGTTTCCGGATTTGAAGTGATGCATTTCGCATCTGAATGAAGTGATGCATTTCGCATCCGTAAGAGTCTACGCCCCGATCGGAGACAGATATGAGCGAAGACCAGCATGGTTTACTGACCAGCGAGCACATCAAGGGCCTGGTTCAACGGATGGGAGAAGCCGCCGTCGATTTCACAGCCGTCCTGGCCACGGACCAGCGGACGAAAGCGCGCTTCCCCTTCGAAGACGACGACGCACGCACCTTCTGGGACTACGTGCCCCTGGCGAGAAAAGGCCTTCCGCTTGGGGAAATGGAGCGGGGACAGCGGCGCCGGGCACTGCAACTCGTGGCCACGGGGCTGAGTGGTACGGGTTACGCCACGACGACGACCATCATGGGGCTGGAAGCGACGCTGGATGCCCGGGAGGGGTGGTCATCGGGCAACTGGCGGGATCCTTCCGACTACTACATTTCCATATTCGGCACACCATCGGACCGTGACCCCTGGGGATGGAAATTCGAGGGACATCACGTTTCCATCAACTATACGATCGCCGGGGGACGGATCGTCGCGCCTACGCCCTTCTTCTTCGGAGCAAATCCTGCGTCGGCGGCCCTCAACGGGGTAGGATACCTCCGACCCCTGGGCAACGTGGAAGACCTGGCGCGGGAACTGGTCCGCGCCTTGGACGAGGACCAACGGCACAGCGCACTGATTGCGTCCGTTCCGCCCGGGGACATCGTCACGGTGAATCAGAGGTATATACAGGAGAACAGGGAGAAGCCGGACCGGCTGGCCCGAACGGAGGTGCCTTACGATTCGGTGCGGTACACGGAGACGCCCCGCGGCCTTTCCGGGGCGGGCATGAACGACGAACAGCGGGAGATGCTGGAGGCCCTCATAGGAGAGTACATTCACCGCATGCCCGACGCCGTCGCCGAGATCGAGTCCGATCTGCTGCGTAGAAACGGCGTGGACGACGTCCACCTGGCCTGGGCAGGCGGCCTGGAATCCCGGCAACCCCACTACTACCGCCTGCAGGGCGGACGATTCCTGGTGGAATACGACAACGTCCAGAACGACGCCAACCACGTGCACACGGTCTGGCGCAACCCGACCAACGACTTCGGCGCGGACCTGCTCGCCCACCATTACCACACCGCGCACAACCACGGCGTGGAACACCGGCACTGAGCGGCCGGCCGCGGCCGGGAAGGTATGCTCAGGGATAGGGCGTGCTGCGCTCCGGACCGTTGGCGCCGCGCTTAGGACCGTTGGCACCGCGCTCCGGACCGTTGGCGCCGCGCTCCGGACCGTTGGCGCCGCGCTCCGGACCGACGGGGAATCAGTAACCCTTGCGTTTGTCGATGACGCTCACCAGCGGAAGTCCATCCAGGTAACGCCGCAGATTCTCGCAGAACAGGGCCACGCACCGTCCGTCCCGGTTGGGAGATCCTCCGGCCGTGTGGGGCGTGATTACCACGTTGTCCATCTTCCATAGCGGGTGGTCTTCGGGTAATGGCTCCTGTGGCACCACGTCCAGGCCCGCGCCGCCGATCTGGTTCCCTTCGAGCGCATCCAGCAGGGCCGCCTCATCGACGATCCTGCCCCTGGTGACGTTGATCAACAACGCGTGATGTTGCATACGGGCGAAGGCCGTCCGATCGAACAACCCCTCGGTTTCCGCAGTCAGCGGCGCGCAGATGGCCACGACGTCGGACTGTTCCAGGAGCGAGTGGAACCGATCCATGCCCCAGCAGGCTTCGACTTCGGGCGGCACTTCGACGTCCTCCGGATCCACGGCGACGACCCGCATGCCGAAAGCTTCCGCCCGCTTTGCCAGTTCCCGTCCGGTGCCGCCCAACCCCACGATCCCCATAGTCCGGTCGACCAGCTCCCACGAGGCGTCGCGAATGGGCCAACGGATATTATCCCAGCCCTGGTTTCGAAGCGCGGTGTGTATACCGCGGGTTAATGCGAGCAACAGCGCCATCCCGTGGTCGGCCAGGTGCACACCCACCGTGCCCTTCGCACTGCACAGTACTACGTCGCTCTCCACCAGTTCGGGATAGAGCAGTCCGTCCACCCCGGCGCCCCAGCTCTGGATCCACGCGAGTTTTTCCCGACGCGCGAAAAGGGCACGGGTGATCTCGCCGCAGACTACCTCGATATCGGGCATGACTTCCGCGGCTTCTTCTTCCGAATCCGTCCGTACCACCTGTACTTTCTCGTCAACCCGGCGGATTTCATCGACAAGGGGTTCGATCAGATTCATCCTTAGCAATACGTTCATCGTTGTACCTCGGGGTAAACGGACCTCAGGCGCGTTTCTTGAGGTCTCAGGCGCGTTTCTTGAGATAGGCAGCGCCGAGCCGGGCGATTTCCAAGGCGGTTTTTCCGTTGTTGTTCAGCACGGTCCCGTCCGCGCCCTCGGCGAGCAGGACCTCCGCGGCTTTGGCATGCCCTTCGTACGTGGCCCTGTGTAGGGGTGTGCGACCCTTGCGATCCCGGGCATCCAGGTCCGCTCCGGTCTGTGCGAGTAGTTTCACGGATTCCGACTGGCCGCTTTCCGCCGCCAGGTGCAAGGGCGTTCGGCGCGCCTTGTTCCGGGCGTCCACCTCGGCGCCATGGTCCAGCAGCAGCTTAGTGCACGCAACGGAACCTGCCCGGCACGCCCAGTGCAGCGGGGTCATCCCGTAAACGCCAATTTCCCTGGCCGTCGCCGGATCGGCAGCCTGGAGATCCAGGACCCGGGTCGCGTCATTCAGTCCCGCCGCCGCGTAGGCGTCGTATACCGCGCCGTCCTCGATCAACAAGCGGGCGACTTCGCGCTTGCCTTCGTTCCGGCGTGCGTCGTCTCCACCCCACCTGCCAGGCGCCACAGCCTCGTGCAGGGCCGTCTCACCCCGCTCCCCGTTGCCCTTGATCGGCAGTTCGTGATGCACCGAAGCGCCATGGTCGATCAGGAGCCCGGCGACTTCAGGAAACCCACCCCAGGCGGCCCAGTACATGAGGGAAAGGTTCGCGGGCCAGCCCGTGTGGGGCTTTTCGATGGACACCGGGGTGGCGTCCGCCGCACCCGCGGCGAAAACGGCTTCGAGGGTATCCACTGAACCCGCCCAGGCTGCTTCGTGCAGGACATTGTAGGAGGTCGTGTCGATGCTTAAAACGGTACCGCGATCAAGGAGAAACGATACCGTCTTTCCACAGCCGCGCATGCCGACGGCGACGGTAAGCAGGCTGGAACCGATGCGATCGAGAACGGCTGGATGTTCCGTGTGGATTTCCGCCATCATCGAGAGGTCCGGCTGCCCATCCCAACGCTCCGGCGCATGGCCGATAGCCGCTTCGATGAAGCGCCCTTCCGCTTGCGTGACGTCCGGCAACTGCTCTTCACGAAGAAACCAATTCTGCCGGAACAACCGGATTGCGGGACTGTCGAGCACCGCGCCTCCCGTTGGCTCGAGACCAGCCGCTATTCGAGCAGATTGGCGCCGCCGTCGTCCATTTTCCCGGGCTGGCGCCAGTACCGGTACTGCGGGGTCCATTCCGCTTCGCCCAGGCCCGCGAGCCCCAGCAGGTTCCAGAGCGAGCAGTACAGGTCGCCGGGACCAAATACACAACTGTTCTTCCGTAGTACCCGGTCATCCTTCCGTTCGTAGACCACGGCGCCGGGCATGTTCTCCACGCCTTCCATCACCGTCTGCTCCACGATGTAATCGCCGCCTCCGTGGGAAGCGAGGCGAAAGCGCCAGTTTCTCGAATTTGCGAAATCACGCTGCAAGGCTGGAGGATCGCCGGAAAGGAGCACGACGGACATGGCGTCCTCAAGATGGGCAAGCATGCCGTTGAATCCGTCCGCCCAGAGCGTACAGTATCGGCAGCCCTGCCCCATGTTGTGGATGGCCAGCAGGCGGTCGCGGCCGGCGAACAGGTCAAGCAGGGAGACTTCCCCGGTCAGGGTGGCGAACCGGTAATCGGGAACCGGCCGCGGATCGTTGTCTCGCCGCAACGCGTTCAACTTCGCGGTGAGCTCGTATATCTGCCGTTCGAGGGCGACGATGTCCCGGTCAGCC
>JAPOOT010000341.1 GCA_026713285.1 Gemmatimonadota bacterium
CAGCGCCGGCGCCCGGAGTTTCGAGGGCACGATGATCCTCGCCGACTCGTCCGAACACGGGCCGGTAAGCAGGCCGGAGTCCTGCTTGGTCGAAAACACCCGGCTTTCCACGCCCTGCTGCGCGAGGAAGCGCTGGTAGCTCAGCGCTTCGCGGTCTTCGGCCCGATAGAGGATTTCCTCCTTCGGCAGCTCTTCTACCAATCCATGTCTTTCACAGAAATACCGGCCATGACGGCGTATCCCGCAGTCCTCGCACACGTGCCGTCCACAGACGACGCACAGGCCGTGAGCGGATCCCGCCGGATGGTTCAGGCATCGAAGATCGTCGATGAATACCGTGCCGCAGACCGGGCAGGACCCCAGGTCGCCCGGAATCTCCGCCTTGCACTCGTCGCAAACCCACGTCGACACCTCATTCAGGGCGTTAACCAGGGTGGACGCGCAGATTGGGCACTTTTCCTCGCCGTGGGCGTATTCACATTCGCATTCCGGACAGAAAGGCATAGAAGGCCGCTCATATCAACAGGATGGTGCCATGCCAGGCGCGGTGATGTCACTGGCCCGATGCCGAATAGTATACGAACCCGATGCCGGAAAGTTTAATGGTCCAAAGTCGGCCGCGCGTCGTATTTCTCACGGAAATCTCCCTTGTTCACGGACCCGACGAATATACACCGGGCCGTAAAGTCAAGGCAATCGTTATTCCTTGTGCTGCTTTCCCGCGGCCAGCCGGTCCTGCACGATCGCGGCCACGAGCGCTGGGACGGTAGCCTGGGCGGGCACGATATCCACGGACAGGCCCGATTCCGCGGCGGTTTCCGCCGTGGCGGGACCAATGCAGGCGATGCGGACACCCCCGGCCAGACGCTTCAGGCGATCCGGCCCCGCGGCCCTCGTAAACGCCGACACGGCCGACGAACTCGCGAATACGGCCAGATGGATCTTCCGGTCATCCAGCATGGACGCGATGCCGTCCGGCAACCTCTCTTCCATGACCGTTCGATAGACCGTTATCCTCGTCACGGACGCGCCGGCGCCGGCAAGTCCCTCCACGACGGCGGGCCCCGCGATATCCGCCGCGGGAAAGAGGATCCGCGCATCCCGTAGGTCACGGTTTCCGGCCAGGGTTTCCACCAGGTTTTCGGCCCGGAATACTTCGGGTTGGCAGTCCGCTTCGATCCCGCATTTTCGCAGCGCGCCTGCCGTGGCCCGGCCTACCGCGGCGACGCGAACTCCGCCCAGGGCCCTGGCGTCCAGGCCCTGTTCGACCAAACGCGAGAAAAACGCCTTCACTGCGTTACCGCTGGTGAATACCACGTAATCGAATCCGGAAAGATCGGACAGCGCGGCATCGGCTTCCGACCAGTCATCGGGCGCTTCGATCCGTATCAGCGGGGTTTCGACCGGCTCCGCGCCTTGCCGGACGAGCGATTCCGACAGTTCGCCGGCCTGTTCCCTGGCGCGCGTGACCAGCACCCGGACCCCGAAAAGCGGTTTCGATTCGAACCAGTCGAGCTGCGAACGCAGCGACACGACTTCGCCCACGACGATCAGTACGGGCGGGGTGAAGGAAGCCGGCCTGGCCCTGGATACGATATCGTCCAAAGTGCCGACGAGGGTCCTTTGCTCCGGCGTGGTGCCCCACTGGATCAGCGCGATGGGCGTGTCCTTCGGCCGCCCGTGTTCGATCAACCGTTCCACGATGAAGGGCAGGTTCCGCGCACCCATGTAGAAGATCAACGTGCCGATCCGTTTGGCGAAAGCCTCCCAGTCGAGATCCGTCCGGGACTTGTCCGGCGATTCGTGGCCGGTGACCACGGTCATCGTCGAGGTGATCTCACGATGGGTCACCGGTATGCCGGCGTAGGCCGGGACCGCGACGGCCGCCGTGACGCCGGGAACGACCTCGAATGGGATTCCGTGGCGTTGCAGGTGCAGTCCTTCTTCGCCACCCCGACCGAACACGAATGGATCGCCGCCCTTCAACCGGACCACGGTCTTCCCGGCTTCGCTGTGACGCACCAACAGGTTGTTGATCTCCTCCTGCCGCCCGGGACGCCAGGGAACGCGGATGCGTTCGGCCTGTGAAGGCGCCTCCGCCACCAGCCGGTCATCGGCGAGGAAATCGGCAACGACGACGTCGGCCCGGCGCACGCATTCCAGGCCCTTCACGGTAATCAGGCCGGGATCGCCGGGGCCCGCGCCCACCAGGTAAACGATTCCGGCGGACCGCGGGCCGGATACATGCTTGTTCGGGGATTCGCCGTTCATTGGGATTCCGTGGTCCGCCTGGACTGCGTGTTACCTTCGGCCTGCTCGGCCCGCTCGGCCTGTTCGGCTTGTTCGGCCCGCTTGGCCTGCTCGGCCTGTTCGGCCCGCGCCATCCCCGCTTCCGCCAGCCGGCGGCCCAGTTCGGGTCCTTCTTCCGGCAGTCCCCGCAAGCCGTGGCGCGCGATCCAGCTGCCGTCATCGGCGGCCAGCACGGCGTCCAATTCCAGGTAATCGTTCC
>JAPOOT010000335.1 GCA_026713285.1 Gemmatimonadota bacterium
CCACCCTACCATCAGCGCAACAGGAACCATCCAGGGAGCGTACCGCCACCATGCGCCAGTTCGACCGGAAATTCGGCGAAGGGCTCATCGAGAATTCTCCCATGACACCTGCGGTATACCTGTTCAAGGACGGGCGGGGCTCGGTGATCTACGTCGGCAAGGCCGGGAACATCCGCCAGCGCCTCCAGCAGTACCGCAACGCCTCTCGGCGCAGGGTGCACCGCAAGATGCGCACGCTGGTCCGGGAGGCGAGCGCTCTCGAGGTCATCCCACAGGAATCCGAACGCGAAGCCCTGCTGCTCGAGAACGAACTGATCCGCAAGCTGCGGCCGCCGTACAACGAGGACGGCACCTGGGATTTTCTCTATCCGGCACTAGGAATCGGCGGCACCGAAAAACAGGTGCTGATTTGCTTCACGACCCACGTGGACGCGTGGGAAAGCCTGGACCTGAGGTGGTACGGCGTGTTCAAATCGCGGCGGCGGGCGCTGGCCGCCTTCGATGCGCTGGTCTACCTCCTGCGGCTGATCGGACATATAGAACCGGTGCGGTATCTTCCGCCCCACGAACGGATCCGGGGTTCCCGCCTCACCGGTTTCCGCCAGTTGCCGCCCGAAGTCGTTTCCGCGCTGGACCGCTTCCTGTCCGGAGTCGGCCCCGAAGCGCTCTTGCCCCTGACCCACGGCCTGCTGGAAAAACCCGCCGCCCGCCACGACGCGTCGGAAGTCCAGCGGAACATCCGCATGCTGGCGCACTTCCACGAACGGGACCTCGCGCCCCTGCGCGCGGCCATGCGTTCTGCGGGGCGGCCGGGGTCCTTCGTGTCCCAGGCCGAGCGGGACGCGCTGTTCCTGACCACGGACGAACGGATCGGCAATGAGGCGGATCCCTGACCTCGCCACCGGCAAAGATTCCGCAAATTCTAAGTAAAATAAGCGAATCTTCAGTAAGGAATTTTGGAAATAGTAATTCCCATTGACAATAGTAAGGGTTTTCTGGTATAGTAATGACATTGTCCGATGACCAAGGGAGACATACGACCGTGATTGAATCCGGCATCACGAGCAAAGGGCAGACCACGGTGCCCAAGTTGGTACGGGAAGCGCTTGGTCTGGAGGCCGGCGACAGGGTGCGATACGTGATTGATGACCAGGAAGTGCGCATGCTGCCCGTACGTCCGATCGGCAGGCTGTTTGGCGTGCTCAGGCATCGAGGACCCGCCGTCACCATCGACGAGATGGAAAAGGCCATTGCCCACGGAGCCGTCGACCAATGATCGCGCTGGATACCAACGTCCTGGTCCGGTTTCTCGTGTGCGACGACGAGCCGCAGGCTGCGTCCGCCCGGACTTTGCTGGCATCGTTCTCGGCAGAAAATCCCGGGTTTGTCTGCCGCGAAGTCGTCCTCGAACTCGTATGGGGACTTGAACGGGCGTACGGCTTCCCTCGCGAAGAGATTGCCGACATCCTGGAGCAACTGGTCTCGACCGAGGAACTGGTGGTGGAGGCTGCCGCCGATGTTGCGCGCGCTGCATTCAGATACGGAACGGGTGAAGCGGGATTCTCCGACCTGATGATTCTGGCAGCTGCCGAAAGATCGCACGCACTGCCCGTGTACACCTTTGACCAGAAGGCCGCGCGGGTCGAAGGTGTGCGTTTGCTGTAGGGAACGAATACTCACCCGTCCGATGTTTACCGAGTGACCATATCGCTGAAACGAACCAGGGCAGATTGCCTGCTTATCATGAAGAAGCGCTGCTACTTAATCGAGGCATACGCTTCTTCTTAATCGAGACATACCATGTTTAAAAAAGTACTGCAGGATGTTTGGGCCTTCGACGCGGAATGGGTTCCCGACCCCGATGCGGGGCGTTTGCTCTACGACCTGCCGCCCGACATGCCCGACCGCGAAGTCGTCCAGGAAATGTGGCGCATGAACGGAGCCACGGTAGAAATGCCGCGACCTTTTCTCAAGTATGCCATGAGCCGCCTGGTGTCCATCGCCATGGTGACCAGAACCAAGGGCCCGGATGGAAACGTGTCGCTCGACCTGCGGGTGCAGCCCAGGAATCCGGAAAACCCCGATGACTGCGACGAAGCCACGATTCTGTCCCGTTTCCTGGAAAGCGTGGGCCGGCGCCAGCCCCAGCTCGTCGGGTTCAATTCCTCTGGATCGGACCTGCCGATCATGATACAGCGGGGGATCATCAAGGGCATCACCGCGGAGGGGTTCTGCAAGCGGCCGGACAAACCCTGGGAGGGTTACGACTACTTCTCGCGTGCGAGCGATTGGAACGTGGACCTGATGACGGCGATCGGGGATTGGGGCAAGGCGCGGCCGTCATTGAAGGAGATGGCCGTACTGTCGGGCATACCGGGGAAGATGGGCGGTTTCGACGGCGACAGCGTTGCCGAGGCCTGGCTTGACGGAGACATCCGGAAGATCGCCCAGTACAACCAGCACGACGCCGTGACGACCTACCTTGTCTGGCTGCGTATTGCTCACTTCGCGGGCTTCTTCGACGACGTTCAGTACCGGGACGAACAGGCCCTGGTGCGGTCCATGCTCGAAGAGAAGGCGCAGTCACCGGAGAACCAGCACCTGGCCGAATATGTGCGGGAATGGGACCGGCTCAAGGGGATGAGCGGGGAAGGGTAGGGTTTTCTGACATACAGGTCGTATATTTCCAGGTGTCGCGCCGCGGATTACGCCGGTTCTCTGCCGGCGAAGTAGGTGAATTGGTACCGGCCATTTTCAGGTTCGAATGGATGAAGATTGCTGGTCCGCGTGGCGGCTGATTGCAAGTCCAGGTGGCGGCTGATTGCAAGTTTTTTAACCGTCCAATTGAAAGTTTGAGCCGGTTTCTACCGGATTCTCCCAAAGTAATCTGACCGGCGCAGCTGTCAGTCCTTCTCCAAAACTCCAACACTTATCTCCGTCATAAAGCACCACGCCGGCGGCGAACCGGTCACCAGCTGCATCCTTCAGCTTGCGCAATCCGTGGAAATCCGAAGCGCGTACGGTACTTGACGCTTTCACTTCCACACCCGCCACGGCCATAGCCCCCTTCTCGATCACCAGGTCGACCTCAACCTTGTCCTTGTCCCGATAGTGATAAAATGTCAGTGTATCATCAGACCAACTGGCCTGTCGTTTCAACTCTTGAAACACGAATGATTCCAGATACTGTCCGTATAGATCCCGATCTTTCTTCAGCGCCTCGCTGCTCGCACCGATCACGGCGCATCCGATTCCCGTGTCACAGACATGCAGCTTCGGTGCCTTGACCATTCTCTTCAATCGATTGTTCTGCCATGCGGGTATCCGTTCCAGCAGGAAGATTCTTTCAAGGATCTCTACATACTTACCAATGGTCGGTCTGCTGAGGCGAAAGGTGGAGGACATGTCCTGAAGATTGTACAACCTTGCTGTTTGAGTCGCTGCAACATTGAGGAGTCGAATCATGGCGCCATGATCACTTATCTTGGCTATGTCTTGTACATCCCTTTGAAGTTGTGTTTCAACATAGTTCAGGTACCAATTGCGTCTTCTACCCTCAGATGAGCGAGCCAACGCGGCCGGGAATCCTCCAGCTACGATTCTATCGGCCAGTCGGTCCGACGCTCCGGCCAACTCTGGCGCTTTTAGATCACCAGAAATCAATCGATCAAGAAAGGTGGGATGCTGACCCGACAGTTCACACTGGGCCAGTGGGTGGAGTCTGATGATCTCCAGCCGCCCCGCAAGTGAATCCGATACTCGGGGCACGAGCAGGACCTGAGATGATCCCGTTAGCAGAAACCGGCCGGGAATCCGGTCACGGTCGATCGCCATTTTCAAAGCGGTGAATATGGAAGGCGCCCGCTGAACTTCATCCAGAATTACTCTGCCCGGCAAATCGTTAACGAAGCCTATTGGATCTCTTTCTGCGGCTTCGCGTGCTGTTTCATCGTCAAAGGTGATATAGTTGGAACCGGGCCATTTAATGTTCGTTCCGCCGGGCCATACTATGGTTCGCGACGAATTTACCATTCTCGCCAGAGTGGTCTTGCCGCACTGTCTCGGACCGTGGATCAGGACGGCCGGCGAATCGGCAAGCGCCTCTTTCAGTGGGTGTTCCGCGTAACGCGGATAGAGTTTGGTCTCGGATGTCATTTTCGTAACGGGCCTTCGAGTAAGTTCCATTCCTGATCGCATTGTACTGAGTGGTACGTTATTACTTCTGCTATGGCTTCCTGTTAAAAAATGTAAGTCTTTCATCGGCTGATTGCAAGTTTATAATCGTCCAAGTGCAAGTTATCTCCCGTCCAAGTGAAAGTTTATATTCGTCCAAGTGCAAGTTTACTTGCCGTCCAAGTGCAAGTTGTCGATCAGTAACATGTTGAAATCATATCATTTAACCATTTATAATCTCCTCATCGAAAATCCCGGCTCCGAAGCCGCAGCGTCCGGTCCTCCAGCTTCGGGTCCCAGACCGATTCCACCACGAGGTGGACCACCCCCTCGCCCACCTGCAGGTTTCCAGTAACGCCCATGCAGTGCAGCGTTCTGGCCAGCAGGGCGTTGCGCTCGAACACCTTCTCCCAGATCACCAGGTTCACGAAGCCGGTCTCGTCCTCCAGCGTCATGAAGGTGACGCCCTGGGCGGTCCCCGGGCGCTGGCGGCAGATGACCAGGCCCACGTAGCGGACCGAGCGGCCGTCCGGCATGCCGTTGAGTTCCCGCGCGGTGGGCAGTCCCCGGGCGGCGAGTTCGGCGCGCCGCGGCTTGAGGAGGTGTCCCTGTACGCTGTGGCCGGCGGCCTGGTGATCCCAGAGGATGGTCTCCAGGCTGTTCAGGGGCTGGAAACGGGGCCGGGCGCCGCGGGATTTCAGCGGCAAAGGGGGCGGCCCGCCGGTTTCGGTCCCCAGGACCTGCCATAAGGCGCCGCGGCGGTCCTGGCCGAAGCACGCGAAGGCGCCCGCCTCGGCCAGGGACTCCAGCTTGTCCTCGTGAAGCCCGGTCCGACGTGCGACGTCCGCGACATCCCGGAAAGGAGCCTGGTCCATGGCCGCTTCCAGCCGCTCCCCGTCCCCTTTCCCCAGGCCCCGGACGTAGCGCAGGCCCATGCGGACCGCGAACGGGGGACGAGTGCCGGCGCCGTCCGCTCCGGCGTGTCCATTGCCGGCCGCGCCGCGCGATCCATTCCCGGCCGCGTTGCCAGCCGCGTCGCGCACGATATGGCCCGCGCCCTTATCGCCGGCCCCAATCTCCTCCAGCGTGCAGTCCCAGCGGCTGCGGCGTATGCTCACCGGCCGCACCTCCACCCCGTGTATCCCGGCGTCGTTGACGATGGTGGAGGGCGAGTAGAACCCCATGGGCTGGGCGTTCAGCAGGGCGCAGGTGAACTCCGCCGGGTAGTGGCAGCGCAGGTAGGCGGTGGCGTACGCGATGTGGGCGAAGCTGGCGGCGTGGCTCTCCGGGAAGCCGTACTCGCCGAACCCGCGGATCTGCATGAAGACGTGCTCGGCGAATTCCTGCCGGATGCCTTTTTTGATCATGCGCGAGACCAGCCGTTCCCGGTGCCGCTCGATCCGTCCCGACCGCCGCCAGGCGGCCATGTCCCGCCGGAGCTGGTCGGCCTCGCCGGGGGTGTAGTCCGCCGCCACCATGGCCAGCTGCATCACCTGCTCCTGGAAGAGGGGCACGCCCAGGGTCTTCTCCAGAACGGGCACGAGGGATTCGTGGGGATAGGTGATCTCCTCCTCCCCGTTGCGCCGCCGCAGGTAGGGATGGACCATGCCGCCCGTGATGGGCCCGGGGCGAACGATGCTGATCTCGATCACCAGATCGTAGTAGTTGCGCGGCTTCAGGCGGCCCAGCATGGCCATCTGGGCACGGCTCTCGATCTGGAACACGCCCACCGTGTCGCTGCGGCAGATCAGGTCGAAGGTGGCGGCGTCCTCCCGGGGGAGCGTGGCCAGGGAGAGCTCCATCCGGCGGTGCCGCCGCAGGAGGTCGAAGCCGAGGTGCAGCAGGTTGAGGGCGCCCAGGCCCAGGAGGTCCACCTTGAACAGCCCCGCGTCCTCCACGTCCTCCTTGTCCCACTGGATCACCGTCCGGCCCTCCATGGTGGCGTTCTCGATGGGCACCAGGTCGTGGACGGGGTGGTGGCCCAGCAGAAATCCCCCGGGGTGGATGGAGAGATGGCGGGGGAAGTCCTGGATCTCCCGCACCAGGGCGTTCAGGTGGCGCAGGGCCGGGTTCTCCGGGTCGAGGCCGGCCTGGCGGATGAAGTCCTCGTCCCACTGCCCGTGGGACACCTGCCGGGCCAGGCGGTCGAGGCCGGTGGCCGGGATCTCCAGCACCTTGCCCACCTCCCGGATGGCGGACCGGTGGCGGTAGCGGACCACGTTGGCCACCATGGCGGCGTGGGTGCGTCCGTACTTGCGGTACACGTGCCGGATCACCTCTTCCCGGCGGTTGTGCTCGATGTCCAGGTCGATGTCCGGCGGCTCGGCCCTTTCCCTGGAGATGAACCGCTCGAAGAGGAGGTTCACCTGGGTGGGGTCCACGCCCGTGATGCCCAGGGCGAAGCAGACGGCGGAGTTGGCCGCCGACCCGCGGCCCTGGCAGAGGATGTGCTCGCGGCGGCAGTACTCCACGATCTCGTGCATGGTCAGGAAGTATCCCTCGTACTCCAGCTCCCGGATCAGGGCGAGTTCCTTCTTCAGTTGGGGGACCTGCGTTTCGAACTTGTCGCCCAGGCGGCGGGCCGCGCCCTCGAAGGTGCGCTCCTCCAGGTACTGGATGGACGTCTTGCCGTTCGGAAGGCGCTCCAGCGGGTAGCGGTAGCGCAGCTCCGCAAGCGAAAAGGTGCAGCGGGCGGCCACTTCGCGGGTCCGTTCGAGGGACGCCGGGTCGTCTTCGAAGAGACGCGCCATGTCTTCAGGGGCCTTCAGGGCGTGCTGGTCGTTCGGCCGGATGAGGCGCCCGGCCGCAGGCAGCGTCACGCCCTCCCGGATGCAGGTCAGCACGTCCTGCAGGGGACGCCGTTCGGGCGCGTGGTAGAGCACCTCCACGGCAGCCACGGTGGGCAGTCCGAAGCGGTCCGCCAGCTCCCGGAGGCGGATCTCCTTCAGGGCCTCCTCCGCCCTGCGATGCCGGACCAGGACCACGTACAGGCGGTCTTTGAAGGCCGCACGGAGTGGTTCGAGGATAGGGGCGGACGCGGAAAAACCCGGGGCGGGGGACGCGCCTTCAAGGGTCGACGCGGACGCGGAAAGGTCCGGGGCGGAGGACGCGCCGGCATCCCTTCCAGGCGCGGCGATCCACAGGGCGATCAACCCCGGGCTGTGGCGGCACACTTCCTCCCAACTCACCCGGCAGTTCCCCTTGGCGCCGCGCAGGTGCCCGGCGGTCAGCAGACGGCAGAGGTGAGCGTAGCCGTCCCGGTCCTGGACCAGCAGAAGGATCTCCGAGCCGTCCCGGAGGCTGACCTGCGATCCCACGACCAGGTGGACGTCCAGTTCCCGGGCGCGGACGTGGGCTCGCACGATGCCGTACACCCCGTTGCGGTCGGTGAGAGCCAGGGACGGGACGCCCAGGTAGCGGCAGGCCTCCACCAGTTCCTCGGGATGGCTGGCCCCTTCCAGGAAGGAGTAGTTGCTCTTGCACCAGAGGGGGGCATAGGCGCCGTCTGAAGATATCGCGCCCACGCGTTCCCGGCGCGGCCGGCCAGGCGACACAAATCCATTCGTGGCCGCCGGACGCGACCCGGTTTTTGTTTTCTCGGTATTCATGATGATCTCAGCGGCCGACAAGGCTGGACAGGACCGAAAGGATCGAAGAGATTCCGGCCATCATTCCACCCGGCCCTGGACGTACCAGCGGCCCCGCCGGTGGTCGTAATAGACCCAGAGGGTTTCGCCCCGGGCGGTATCGACGAAGCGATAGTCCCTCCGGACCTCCCGTACCCACCATCCGCCGCTGACCAGGTGTTCCGGGGGCGGACCGGGACCCGAAGACGCCTGCCAGTGCACGGGCTGGCCTTCCAGGACGCGGGGACTGGCGTGGGCGCGCCGCACCAGGGAGCGCACGGCGACGGGCCGGGGACTGGCCGCTGCGAGCTTGCCGAAGGGCCGCCACGCGAAACGGGCCTCCGGCAGGTGCGCCGAGGCCAGCCGGGCCGTGAGGACCGAATCGGGTCCGAACTCGGCGCGGACCCGTGCCAGGGCCCGCATGGCCGACCCGGTATCGCGGTCCGGGTTCTCCTGCAGCAGGTTCAGTTTATCGGCGGTGACGCCCACGGCCTCCACCTCGAGGGCCAACTCCACCGGGGGGAAGGGGAAGGAGACCGTTTCCAGATGCAGACCGGCCAGCTCCAGCAGGATCTTCGCGTCCAGCGTCGGTTCGGCCGCCTGGACCCGGCAGCGGTGCCGCGTTCCGTTCTCCTGCCGGAACGCCATCCGGAGGGCGGCGGCCGCCTGGTATCTTTCGCCCGCGGCCTTCAGCAGGGGCGCCAGCAACTGGGACACCCGGAACAGGAGGCACCGGGCATCGGACTCGTTATCGTCCAGTTCCATCCGGGCCTGGAGCGGTTCGGGAAGCGCCCGGGGCTGGAGGGGCAAGGGGCGGTCACCCGACGCGAAGCGGTAGAGTTCCCTCGCCTGCTCGCCGAGATGCCGGGCGATACGCTCCCCGGGAAGCGCCAGGAAGTCCCCCACGGTATGCACGGCCAGCTTGTCCAGCCGTTCCCGCAGTTTCGGCTCGAGTTGCAGGTGCACCAGCTCCACCTTGCGGTATTCGGCTTCCTCGGCTTCCACGGACGGGAGTACGATTACCCCGTTCCTCGCCCTGGCGACGGCATAGGCGCCGAAGCGGCTGAAACCGACCACGACGCTCGCCGAAAGCTCCAGCGCGGCGAGGGCGGCATGCATCTGTCCGGCCCAGTCCTCCAGCGACACGTAGAGCCAATCCAGTCCCCCCGCATCCACCCAGAAGATCCCCGGTTCCTCCCCGCTCGGTTCCACCCGGGGGCTGAAGCGGTCCAGTGCGCCGTGGACCTGCCGGACCGCGGCCCGGGCCTCCTCCTCCGAAACCGTCCCGGCGCACAGGCCGCGATCCAGGGAGAGGGCCGCGGCGTACTTCATGCCCGGCCGGATCCCGCCCCGGACGGCCGCGGCGTTGAGCCACAGGATGGGGCTCAGGGGTTTTTCTTCCTCTACCACCGCCACCGGTCTCTCCCGCCACTGCGGATGGCTCCGCAGCAGGAGCTGCAGCGGCAGCGCCCGGATGTTAATGCAGGCCGTCCGGCCCGCGGCAGATTTCGGTGTGGCGCCAGCCCGGTCCATGAAGTCTGTCCTTCAGGATTTCGATTTCACATTGAAAACGGTCCACCGCCAGGCGGCGGCAGGAGGTCTGGCCCCTCAGGGTGACCATCGGCCCCAGCGAAGGCGCCTCCCGGGATTTGGCGGTCAGGCACAGCAGGGCGGCGTGGTGATCCCGCGCCTGCCGGGCCAGGCGCACCTGCAGCGGCACGGGGACCCTGGAATCGGCGTGCAGGTCCATCACCACCAGCCCGAAGCCGCCCGATCGCAGGACCCGGTCCCCCGCCCGCGCCGCGGCCCGGGCGTCCGGTACGCGGATGACCACCAGGGCGTCCAGGTCCACGCCGCTCTCCGCCGCGTCCGGCGCGAAGAAGGTATCCGGCGTTGCCGTGATCCATGCCGCCGGCTCGCCCTCGAGCTGGGCGTCCAGCACCAGCCGGAAGGCGGCCGTCAGCAGGGCGGCCCCGGGGACGGACGAGAGCTCGCAGAGCCGCCCGGCCAGCTGGGCCCGCGACCACTGCGGCTGCTCTTCCCGTTTCTTGACGGGCATACGCGTGAAATAGGGTTCGAGATCCTGCAGATCCCGGTCCTGCGGGGACGACATGATGGTTCCTTTTACTCAACGCTCCGCCGCACCTCGATGACCTTGCCCAGCAGCGAAAAAGGCGCTCCGTCCTCCCGGGGGATGATCGGGCTGAAGGCCTCGTTCTCCGGATGCAGCTCGACGCGGCCGTCCCGCTCCCGGTACCGTTTGACCGTCGTCTCGTCGCCCACCAGGGCCACCACGATGTCCCCCGGAACGGCCGTCGGCTGCCGGCGCACGATCATGATGTCCCCCGGCAGGATGCCGGCATGAAGCATGCTCTCCCCCTCCACGGCCAGCGCGAAGAGCTCATCGTCGTCGAAACGCGTCTGCACCATGATGTATTCCGGCGGATCCTCCATGGCCTCGGTCAGCTCGCCCGCCTGTACGCGCCCCAGCATGGCGATCAACTGGGGCGGACGGGCCTTGCCGAACTCCGGCAGCCGGTAACCCCGGGACCTGCCGTCCACCTTGGCGAGCTTCCCCTCGGACACCAGCTTCTCCAGGTGCTGGCGGGCGGACTGGACCGCCCGGAACCCGAAGGCGCGCTGCACGTCCCGGGTCGTGGGCGGGGTCCCGATCAAGATCCGTTCCCGCACGAAATCGTAGATCTTCTCCCTGGTCTTTCCAGGTGGCGTGTAGGCCATGATTCTTCTCCGATTTGTCTTCTCGAGTCCAAGGATGGTGCAAGGGGACGGCACGTCATCAATATGGCCGATGCGCCAATTCGACCGGCGTACCAACAGACGTCCCATAACGATCAGCGCGTCAAATGAGCGTCTGAAAATCCATAAAACAGACATTTGTCTGTTATGTCAAGCAGTTTTTAAGATTGGTGGAGATTGAGGACGAACAAAGGGCTATTGAAAGAACTATCGGAATGCCAAGCGCGTTGTCCGGCGTTTGTGGGCGTGGGTTTTAAGACGAATGTTACGGGAGGATCAGGGAGTGGGGCGTACGGCGGATTGCGATAAACCGGATTATGGGTCCTTCGTTCGGTCTGCGCTGAAGGGTAGACTGAAAGAGCAACTACTTGACCGGCTCTACCTCAAGATCTCGACATATCTTCTTTGCCAACAAG
>JAPOOT010000277.1 GCA_026713285.1 Gemmatimonadota bacterium
GGCTGACCGGCATTTTCCTTGTTTTCTGGTATTTCGATCTGAGTTTCGACCGCGGCGCCTATCTCGGCACCGTCTTCATGATCGGCATCGTGGTCAACAACGCGATCCTGGTCGTGGGGCTCACGCCACTGCTCATCACCGGACATCCCTCCACGCGGGATCTCTGGACCAGCCTGTCCTACACCGGCCTCAGCGGCCCTGCAATTTCCACGGTTCTCGTCCTGTTCGTAACCCCCGCGCTCTACCGCCTGATCGCACCTGGAGATCGCCAGAATCGAGCCTGATGCCGCGACCACTTGTAAACTCAGCCAGGCGTACAGGCTGATTGCCGGCCGTCCTGCGCATCAGAAAATCAAACGTAACGATCCTGTAACGGGATCGGGCGCATCAGTACCCCTCATCCCCGGACTACGATGAATTCTACCGTCTTCATGTCCTTTCCACCGGTGAGGAGATCTGTGACGGTCAGCGTAAGGGTGTAGGTTCCCGGATCCAGGTCCTTCGTTTCGATCGACGTGTATTTGAAGTCGTCCACCGACGTGCCCCCGTCTTCGAAGGTCGTGTAGGTCGTTTGGTCCTCGGATCTCTGGCCGACCAGTCTCCCCAGGTTGGTCAGGAGCCTGAATACGAAGTTCCGTCTGGGTTCACTGGCGGCAATCTCCAGCTCCGTACGAAAGCTCGTCCGGCCTTCGGCATTCCGTTCCAGGTTGTAGATCTCGTAGTAGAAGAACACCGGCGTCGCGTGGGAATAGATGCGTGCCGGGTGAGGGGTAATGGAAAGCCCGTTGCGAACGAGCAGTCCCGTTCCATCGGTGGGAACGATGGATGCGGCGAGCTTTATGTCGCTCAGCAGCATCTGATTGGCGCTGTAATCCGAAATATGAAGCGGCGACGTGAAGATGCCGTACTTCTGCGAAATCGAATCCCGCAGGGAAACCGCGGACCGGTACTCCCCGGGCCGCGCGCTGAACCGGAACGCACCTGTACTGAGTTGCAGATTTTCCTGCTCGGACACGGGGCGGCGAAGAGGTCCCATCTTGAAAGGCAACCCCTGAACGAAGTTGAAGTCCATGTCCTGGAGAGCGAGGCGCCCGGACAGCCAGGTCCGTTCTCCAAGACCGTCTTCCACGTTGCCAAGCTGGACCGAGGGAACGCTGTAGGCCACTTCCACCTCCGCCCCGCCATCGGAGCCCTTGAATGACGCGAGGTAGTATACGAAGTTGAGCGGATCTCCGCCGTAGTCGTGGCGATGGAATTCGGACACCTTTCTGACCAATTCCTCCACCTGTTTTCGCGGCGTATTCAGGAAGTTGTACGCCAGTCGGTCCGTCGTGCCGAAATTGTCCGCCAGGTCAGGCAGGTCAATCACCTGGAGCGGGTAGTCGAAGACCTGTGAATTACGCTGGTCGGTGAAGAATATCTCCAGGCCAAAGGGGACGTAAACCCAGCTTTCCGTCGGGAAAGCGACCGACTTGGTCTCGCGTCCGGCCCGCGCGCTGAATTCGCCGAAATCCTGGATCGGAGCCCCGGTGCTGACTTGCATATCGAGTCGCTGCCGACTGAGTTCCCGGATCATGTCCACGTCCCGGATCCCCGTCGGGAAAATCGCCTGGACCACGTCCTCCCCGGATTTCAGGATGAACTGTTGACGGTCGTCCGGATGACCGAACCGGACATAGATCTCGCCTCGGCGGTCCCAGGGATCCTTGCCCCCTGAAAACTGCAGCCTGGAATAGATCATCCGCCGGTAGTGTTCCACCAGCCGTTCGTTGATGCGCGTGGTGGGATCCGGATCGCGGGCTGCCCAGTAAGTCCGCCACAACGCTGTCCTTTCCTGTTCCGACGCTTCGCGAAAGGCTTCGGCTTCCTTCGAGGATGCCACCAGGGAGAGATCCTTTAACTCGGCCGCTTCTTCGGGATAGGTTTCCGACAGGACCGCGACGTATCGCCGCATGGCCAGGTACGCTCGTTCGTGCTGGTCCAGGGTATGGTAGTGGTAGGCTTCGAGCTGTCCTGTAAGTCCTTCGATAAGGGGGTTGACGTCCGAACCCTGTGCCGTGGCGACCTGCTGCAGCAGCAGGTAGCCCTGCAGGTAGTCCTTCACCTTTATGGCACAGATGGCCAGGCGTTTGACCGCTTCGTCATGTCCTGGATTTACGGACGCCTGCTTGAAATACCAGTCAATCGCGGCTGCCGGATCGTTTCTGACCTCTTCGATGTCGTATCCCAATTGAAAGAAAGCGTCGGGATGCATCGGGTTCAACTCGATGGCGCGCCGATAGGACGCGTCCCGGATCCGGGATTCCCGCTCGGCCGTCCCGGGCCGGAAAAACGACAGCCTGATCTTTCCATAGGTGCGCCCGCGATAGTAGTATACGTCCGCGTTGTCCGGGGCCAACTTCTCGGCCTCGTCCAGGACCTTCCGCGCTTCTTTGTTCTTGTCTTTGAGCAGGTAGACCCGTGCAAGCTGTATGAGGTTTTCCGGGGAAGCGCCGTCGGCCCTCAGCGCTTCCTTGACGGCGCGCTCGGCCTCGTCATACCGTTCCAGCCGGTCGAGCGCGCGACTCAGCCACAGCAAGGCCTGCGGCGATCCGGGTTGCCGTTCGAGCAGGCCTCTCAGCGTGGACTCCGCCCGCCGGTATTCGCCTTCGCCATACAGTGTCCTTGCCCGATCCATGAGGGATTCCGCTTCCTGGGCGGCGACGGGCGGCAACCACGTTACGTGCAGCAGCAGGACAATCAGGGGGGGAAGAATGCTCAAGCTGGACATGTTGCGCCGTCCTTGAAGCGCGCGGATGAAGACGGAGTGTTATTCCGAGCGCGCCTCGAATTTCGCAACCCGGTCATTGGTCACGACGAAGACTTTCGTCCGTGTGGCGGTTTGTCCGGAATGCAGGTCCCGAACACGAACCGTCATTTCGTAGGCGCCGGTGGGTGTCGCGCCCGTATCTATGGAGGTGTAACTGTACTCGTCCGGACGGTTTCCTTCGTTTTCGAATACCATGAGCACGGACTGTTCGTTGTCCGAACGCCGCACCAGCCGGTCTATACCCTTCAGAAAACGCCAGAAGATGTTCTGCGGCCGGTCCTTGTTCTTGACTTCCAGCTCCACCCGGTACGCCGTTCGCCCGGATTCCGCCTGGGTAAGGTTGTATATCTCGTAGTAGAAGTGAACGGGATCGCTGCGCTGGTACATGCGCGCCGGATTCGGTACGATTTCAAGCCCGTTGCGTATGAAGGGGCCGTGGATCGAGTCGACCGGCGCGATGGACACCGCCAGTTTGATATCGCTCATCATCAGCGCTTCGCCGTCATATTCCGGAACGGCGTACGCCTGTTCGAATATACCGATACGCCGGGTGGCCTCGTCCTGCACCTCTATGGCGGCGCGGTAGCTGCCGGGCGGCGCTTCCATCTCCATCATGCCCATGTGCAGTTCGATTCCCGCGTCCCTTCCGGACACCGATACAAGCGGCCGAGCAATGGGTCCGATACGCCTGGAGGTCTGGGCTACGCGGTTGTACTCGTCATCCTGAAACACCACGTGTCCGTCGAACCAGGTGCGCGCTCCCCGCCCGTCATTCACCGTTTCCAGTTGTTCGGCCGGGACCATGTAGGCGATTTCCACTTCGGCCAGGTCGCCGTCCCCCTTGTAGGACACGATGTCATACATTAACCGCAGCGGAACGCCGCCGTAGTCGAAGGCGTAAGATTCCGGCGTCTTCTTGATCAGTTCGGCCGCGAGGCGCCTGGGGTGATAGTTGTCCTGGACGACGGCTTCGGCGATGTTCGTCTCGTGCACCTGCAGCGGATAGTCATACTTGCCCACCCCTACCTGGTCGACGAAAAACAACTCGAGATCGTGCTCGAGGTATACCCAGCTTTCGGCGAGGAAGCCAAGGGCCTGCGTTTTCGCGGACTTGGGCGGAAAGTAGTTGAAGCTTGAAACGCGCTGCTCCTCCAGTTCGGGCAGGTAATTTCCCGCTTCGGGATCGCGGGTATTGCGCAATGCCGGATCACTCCACTCGGAACCGGCGTTGTCGACCTTCAGACGGTATCTCCACATGAAGTTGCGCTCCCGGATCGCATCGATACGGGCGTCCCCGGTCGGCTGGTAGTTCTTCAGGGCATTCTCGCCGGTCTGCATGATGAAATGCTGCTGATCGTCGGGTTCCCCGTAACGAATGTAGATTCCGCCGCGGCGATCCCATGGCTGCTGCCCCGCCGAGAAATGCTCCCGCGCATGCATGACCCGCCGGTAGTGTTCCACCAGCCGTTCGTTCACGGCGGTGGCCGGCTTCGGATCGCGGGCCGCCCAGAACCTGCGCCTGAATTCCGCTTTGTCTTCCTGCGTTTCCAAAGCCCGGTATTGCCGGTATTCCTCCTCCGACGCCACGTAGGCCAGGTCCATGTAGTGTACGCGTACCTCCGGCTCCGCCTTCGCAAGGAATTCCTCGTAGGCCTGATCCGCTTCGGCAAACCGGTTCTGGGACTGCAGCATCGTGGCCTTGAGTTTGTTGATCAACGTGTGGACATAGTCCGGCACGTCGCCGCCATGGACTTCGACCACCTGCATCAGCAGATCGATGCCTTGCTGATACTGCTTGAGCAGGTAACTGCATCTCTCCAGGTGATAAAGCGCATCCCGGTGATCGGGCTTTACCATGAGCTGCCGGTAGAACAAGGCCAGCGCCTTCTTGTAATCCCGTGAAGGGTTTTCGTAGGACAGTCCCAACCGGTAGTAGGCGTCCGGGTGCAGCGGATTCGCCGCCGCCGCCTGGCCGAAGGACCTGCGGGCCTGCAGGACGTAAAGCGGAGCCGCGGGATCCCGCTTGCTCTGCGTCAGGTACGCGATCCCGAGAAAGTAGTGCACCTCGGAGTGCGCCGGATCGTATCGGAGGGCCTGCTTAAAGCTTTTGCGCGCGTCGACCATGCGGTTCTTCATGCGCATGTACGTCCGGCCCAGCGCAAAGTGCACATCCGGGTTCTTCCGCTCGTGCCGAACGGCGATTCGCAGTTGTTTCGCCGCTTCCCTGTCGTCGCCCAGTTCATAATGGGCGACACCCAGCCAGTAACGGGCTTCCCCTGACCTGCTCTTCAGGCGCACCGCTTCCTCGAAGACCCCTTTCGCTTCCTCGAATTTCTGCTGATCGTAGAGGGATATGCCTTCCGCGAGCAGTGCATCCAGGGTGTCGACAGGCCTGGATTCCGGCTGCGCGTCAGACATCATCGTGACTGCCGTGGAACTCAGCAGGCAGCAGGCCAGGAGGATTCCGGCGAGGATGGTACGACACCGGTGCGGTCGCGAAGACTGGGCGGACATAGGACCAGGGCGGGATCGGTTTGGTTGGTTGACAAGCCGTTCCTGGTTGAATGGGAAACGGAAGGCCTGTCCATTCACTAAGTTAAATATCCCGGCTTCGGGGCGTACTGTCAAGTTGAAATACGGGACGAGACGCGGGACGGACGGCGGCCTGAACGACCCGCAACAGGCGAGCATAGGGCGAGTCCCCGGAAGATGGGCCGATTCCGGCCAGGGGTGTTTCGGACCTGGCCGGCGAAGGCGCGATCCGCGGATCGGCATCCTCACCGCTCGTGCTCGGATCGGCGTCCTTA